>JAISBQ010000358.1 GCA_031266115.1 Bifidobacteriaceae bacterium | reverse complement strand
GACACGCAGTGTTGCACTAACATTGTTCGTATGAGCGCGCAGACGACCTTGACGATTCGAATCGACCCCGCAATCAAGTCGGCCGCTAAGCGCCGTGCGGAACAGCTCGGGGTCTCGTTGTCCTCCGTCATCGCCAACGAGCTCCGGCAGTTCATCAACGGGGCCCCAATGGTCGTTGACGACAATTCGCGGCTCCCGAACGCCTCCGCGTTGGCCGCTCGCCGCCAAGCACGCGCTGAGTACGATTCCGGCGACTACCTGACCTTGGCAACCCCCGCTGACATCGCCGCCTACCAGCCCGAACAACATGAGTGAACTCAAAGTGGTGCGGTTCGCCGCCACCAGGCAGTTCGCCAAGGCGATGGCGAAGCTCTCGCCCAAGCAGCAAGCCAGGGTGAAGGCGGCACTGGGGCTGGCACTCAACGACATCGCCTCCCCGCAGCTGCGGCTGCACGGACTGAAGGGCGACTGGCTCGGCGCCTATTCCCTAGACGCCGGCGGCGACCTGCGGATACTGTTCGACGCCGTGGACGAGTTGAACGACGACGGCTCAACTGTCACCGTCGGGAACCTGATCACCGTGGGGACCCACAGCCAGATCTACGGCTGACGGCAGACTGCGTTCACGGACTGGCCGCCGGGGCAGCTGGGACCAAACCGGGACCACAACCTCTGCAGGAAATGCAACACATGGCGCGAAACGCGAGTCACCAGGACCTGTTCTTGCGGGTAAGCGGCTAATCGGCCCCGACCGAAGTAACGGCTGGACCGTGCGGTGGTGGACTGCTCTTGTCCTGTCGAGGGTGGCGTCCGCGAAGTCTTCGAGAGCATGATGGTCGCGATGAACCGTCATGTCGACCCGGTGCCTCATTGGTCAGGCGACCTGCTGTTGGCAGCCAGGCCGCAGGGAAAGGCGCTGACGATCGCCGCGCCGCCGCGGCGGAAGCCTCAGCGGAGGCCCATCCATCGGGCGCGTCAAGCCTCGTCCGCGGCTCCGACGCGCCGCCAATCGGTTGGTTGCGTACTCGGCGGATGAAGAATGGCGCCGGTCAGGCAAAGGAGGGCGCCCGCTCTTGAACGCATGTGGCGGTTGCTTTCGGGTTGGTCCCACTTGGCGGCGCGGCCTGCGGCCTGATCTCTGTTCCTTTCGGCACTCATCACTCATGAAATGGCCGTCACGAAAGGCGTGGCCGACTTGCGCGGTGTGCTCGGTGCCGGCCGGATCGCGCAAGTGGATTCAGGGTGGGAGAGCTACCCAGGCGAGCACGACACGCCGGCGGATTTCGCGGACGATGCCGCTCTCGGCCCCGTCGCGAGAGAGAGTCGGCATGGCGAGTGCGGGTCCGTCGGCACTCACCGGCTGATCCTCTTGCTGCCGCCGGGCGAGACGGTCACCTTGAGCGAAAGGTGTTCCCGTTCGCCGATCTGTGTGAGTTGGGGATTGCTGAGTTGATGCCGACGGCGCGGCAGCCGGCGGTGAACAAGCGTCTGGATCATCCGTGGCGGACGATGGATGACTGGGACATCTTCCCCAGCGCTGGGCGGTGGGAGCACGACTCAGTGTCTGGCGTTGAGGATGTCAACACGGCCTGGCCGATACTCTCGGCTCCGGAGTGCGTAACCTGTACCGGTACACTCGCGTCTACTCGGGCCAAGATCCTCAGTTGGTCGAAGGTGACGTGTTCAGGACGATCATCCCTATGGGTCGTTCTGAACCATCGGATGTCCCTGTAGATGGCCTGGTAGGAACTGGGCCACGGCGAGACTCTGAGAGGGACGTGCTGGGTGGATTGCAGACCAGCGGTTCGCAGGTGGATCGTGTTGGGTAGCGACAGGAGGAACCATGCCACGCGCGATGGTGATTGATTGGGGAGACGGCTGTCGGGACGTATTGCCGCCGTTCTCGCTGCCAAGTCCTCCGTGGCGACTGCGGCACGTTGGCATCCTTGTCACCGACGCGCGCGATTGCTGGAAATGCCATGCGCCCGTGCGAGACACGGGCGTCTGTGTGGTCGTCACCGACACGGCGGGGCTGACGTCCTGGTGGGTCGGTGCGTACTCGCCGTTCGAGGCCATGTTCTCGGAGAGCTTCACGCAGACCCTTGCCGCCAAGTTCGGTGTGCGGCGCATGTACTCCAAGAGCATGGGATCGGAGTACATGGCTAACACTTGCATGAAGTGCGGCGCGCTCTTTGGCGACAATTTCATATTCAACGACTTCAATGGCCGTGGTGGAGGGTTCTCTAACACGCAGTACATGGCTAACCCGTGCATCCTGTACGAGTTGATCGCACCGTGGGATAGCCAACCGAGACAGTACGACTTTTGGGAGCCTGGCTTCTACCAGCGCGTAGATCCGTCGCGCATCACGCGAGTGGTGCCTCCCAACGTGGGCCACCAGTTCTGGCGGTCGCCGACGTCCTGACCACACGCGATGCCCGAACGAGGGGCAGAGGCGGCTGCTTGACGTGCAGGCGCCTCGAGGATCGTGGAGCCGGGGGACCGGCGCGACGTGGTCGTGATTCACTCGTGACGAACACCTGTGGTGAGACCGCCCCGTGGTGCCTCCAAGTCACATGCCCGTGTGATTGGTGTCCGTGTCTCATTGTTCCTTGCCCGTTTCGGGGCGTATTCGCAGGAAGGTGGGTGGGCATTGGCCGGGTCGACACAACCCCGCTGGCTTGAGCGGCCCGAGCTGAGTACCGCTGGGCCGCGCACCGGCACTGCCTGGCGAAGCCTTCCGTTGTTGCGGTAGGCGGCGCCTCGCGGCAGCGACCGAGGTCTAGCTGGCCTGAGGCTCGGTCTCCCAGGTCTCGCTTGCTTGGCTGCTTCAGCACTCGTCAGCCACGCGTGGACACCGCCCCCGGCCCGGCGGTGATTGGCCGTGTCCTGGGTTGAGCGCGAGAGCGACCAGTCCGGCGCGGTCGCGCGCCCCGCTCTTGGCGATGGCCCTGCCGATGTGCGTCTTCACCGTCAGGGGAGAGAGGCTGAGGTAGTCCGCAATCTCGCTGGCCGACATGCCGGAGGCCAACAGCGTCACCACTTCGTGCTCCCGCGCGGTCAACGCCGCAAGCGCGTGTGAAGCAGTGGGCGTCCGGGGATGCGCCGCCCGAAAACGCGTCATCAACTGCCCGGCCGCGGTGCTCGACAGCAGGGAGCCTTCCTGCGCAACGGTCCGGACGGCATCGGCCAACTCTTCGGCACCGATGTTCTTGCCGATGAACCCATTAGCGCCCGCCAGCACCGCCTCCACCACGTAGTCGTCCGACTCGAAGGTGGTCAGAATCAGTATCCGCACCCCGTCCAAGCGTTCATCTTGCCTGATCAGACGGGTCGCCTCCAGCCCGTCGACGTTCGGCATCCGGATGTCCATCAACACGACATCCACCGGATTGCTCTGGACGATGCCGACAGCCCGGGCGCCGTCCGAAGCCTCCGCCACTACGCGAATGCCGCCCGCGGCCTCCAGCAGCGCGCGGAACCCGGCCCGGATCAGCTCCTGGTCGTCGGCTATGACGACATCGATCATGGGGTCGCCGCCCCCGGAGCGTAAGGCAGGACCGCCGTCACGACGAACCTGCCGCCCATCGGCCCCGCGGTGAGGCTGCCTCCAGCGCTGTGCGCGCGCTCGACCATGCCGACGATGCCGTTGTGTCCGGACCTCGGGACCCGACCGTCCCTGGCCGGTCCCGGCTCCCGGTCCGGATCGAGCGGGTTGGACACACGGATCAGCAGGCCGTTCGGCCCGTACCGCAGGTCTACGTCCACCTCGTGCCCGCCTGCGAATTTGGCGGCGTTGGTGAGTGATTCCTGGACTATGCGGTAGGCGGCTTGGCTTGCCGCCGAGGTGAGCGGTCTCGGTGCACTGCGGACGCGGGTGCCCACGCGCATCCCGGTGGCGCCGAAAGAGCCAACCAGATGTCCGATGCCGTCGATCCCGACCACGGGGGCCACCTCGGACCCGTCATCGGACTCGCGCAGCGCGCCCACGAGGTCTGACAGCTCGTCCAGGACCGTGACGCTGGCCTCACGGACGTGGTCCAGCGCTTGTCGCGAGGCGTCCGGGTCGGCTTGCGCCAAGCGCACGGCGACGGCACTGTGGACTGCGATGACGCTCATCCGGTGTCCGATCGAATCGTGGACGTCGCGGGCGATCCGCAGCCGCTCGTCGGCGACAGCCTTAGCGGCCTCCAACTCCCGTGCCTGTTCGGCGCGGGCCGCTCGTTCTTGGGAAGCGGCCAGCGCTTCGCGTCTTGAGCGCGCGGCGTCGCCGAAGGCGAGCATCATCCCGGCCCACACAAGGTCGCCCCAAGAGCCCGGTGCGGCGACCCCGAACGCGGTAGCTCCCAGGTACACGCCGGCGACACCGGCGCCGGTCAGCCAGGTCGCTTTGCGGGCACGCGAGGAGGCCAGGCGGTAGCAGGCGAGGCCCATGCAGACCAGATACGGGGTGGAGGCCCCACCCCACGAATGCGCCAGCAGGGTTCCGGCGACCATGACAACCACGCCCGGATAGGGCCACCGGTACTGGGCTCCGAGCGCCGCCATGCTGGCAAGGGAGAACCCGACGACCGCCGGCGACAAGGAGGTGTCCCGCTCGAGCGCTGGTCCTGCGCAGATCAGGACCGTGAAGACCACCGGCACTGGGACCGCCCGAAGAACCGCGTTCACCGACGCTGATCGCAGACCGGGAGCCATGGACACGAAACGAGCATAGGGCGTCGCTGATGGAGCGCCGCCCGAGCGCGTTGACCTGGGAGGAGCGAAGGGACCCGGCAAGACACGCCCAGCCAGCATGCTAGGGCGGCGCCAACTCGGCGCCGCCCTCACCAGCCCCGATCCACGTGTCGTCCCTCTGAGGCAGGGTGGGCTGGTACGCCAGTTGGAGTATCCGGGGCCTGGCGCAGCGTCGTGTGGTGTACCGCGAAGTGACGTCGTCGGGGCGATGTACCGGCGACCGTCTCACGGCAGTGTTGAGCCCATGATCGAAGTCACAGGCGTCTCCAAACGGTTCGGTGACAAGCTCGCCTTGTCGAACCTGTCGTTCAGCGTTCAGCCCGGCCTGGTCACCGGGTTCCTGGGTCCCAACGGCGCGGGGAAATCAACCA
>JAISBQ010000293.1 GCA_031266115.1 Bifidobacteriaceae bacterium | reverse complement strand
GTATGTCCGTCGTGGTGCGCCATCCTCCCGACCCCACGCGCCCTACCGCGCCGCGCGCGGCCGCCCATGCCACGAATCGCGCCCTCGCGCGCCTCGCCGCCCGTGCGAGGCGGCGGGCCACTGACCGATGTCCGCCGCGCCGCAGGTGGCGATCCCCGAACGGAGGCGGCGGGGCGACGGCAAACTCACGTGCGGCGATGTCGCGAAGCCGGCCGGCTCCGGTCTCCACGAGATGGACGCGGTGGCCGGCGCGGATCCCCGCGGTCGCCGCAGCTGTCGCCACCGCTAGGGCGTCCTCGGCGCCATCGACCCGCTCGCGATGGGATCCGAAGGCCCGCGGCGGAAGCACCGTGTCGACCACGAGCCACAGATCGCCATAGCCACGCGGACGCTCGCCGCGAACCATGAGGCGGTCGCGACGCAGGCTGGCCCGCCAGTGGACAAGGCGGCGCGGGTCGCCGTGGCGGTACTCGCGCACCGTCGCGAGATCGACCACTCGATCGGCGCTGAGGGTGCGCGATGCGCTCTCCCGGTTTTCGCTCGTCAGACGCGGGAGCACTACGCTCGCCGATCGGGGGGCGACGGCGATCTCACTGATCGGCGCCACCCGATCGTCGAGGGCCGCCATCCCGAAGGCGTCGGCGTGCCGGATCACCGCCGGGCCGAGGTGCCACATGCCTCGCCGGTCCAGTGCCACCTCGTAGGCGAGTTGGCCGCCGGCGGCGGGAATTGCGAGATGGGGGCCGTCCGGCGTCAGGTCGAGGACGCCATCGGCGGCGTCGCGCCGGGGTACGTCGGCGGGCTGAAACGCCACTCGCACCACCTCCCCGGCGAAGGCCACCGTGGACGGAAGGACGCGGGTATGGCGCGGGCGGCGCGGCAGGAGGATCAATCCGACGATGGCGATCAGCGGCGGCGCCAGGCCTGCCACCCCCGCCAGCAGCACATCCGCCCGGTCGAACCGGAAGGCGAGGCTCACCAAACCGGCTCCGACCAGCACAAATGCGAAACCTCGCGGGCTCAGGCGCACACGACGAGGTGCATGGGGGCGACGCCGCCGAGGCATATCAATCGACAGGGACGGGGACGGGCACCGATGCCACGACCTGCTCGATCAACTCGGCAAGCTGAGCGAGGACATCCTGGCCGCGCGTGGGCACAGCCGGCAACAGGCGATGGCTAAGAACGGGGACGGCGAGATCGTCGATGTCGTCGGGCAGCACGTGGCCGCGGCCGTGGGTCGCCGCATAGGCCTTGGCGGCGGCGATCAGCTGAATCGCCGCGCGGGGCGACGCGCCCAGGCGCAGGGATTCGGCGGCGCGCGTCGCCCTGACGATGCTCACCGCATAATCGACCACGGCGTCGGAGGCCTGGACGTAGCGGCATCGAGTAATCACGTCCCGGACCAACTCGATCGATGCGACCGGGCGGACCTGCGCGATGGGGTCAACCACGTCACGGGCACGCACCAACGCGCGTTCGGCCCGCTCGTCGGGATATCCCATAGTCAGCCGGGCCATGAACCGGTCCCGCTGGGCCTCCAGCAGACCGAAGGTGCCGTCCATGTCGATCGGGTTTTGGGTAGCAATGACGTGGAAGGGGTCGTCGAGGGGGTAGCTGACGGCATCCACCGTCACTTGTCCCTCCTCCATACACTCCAGGAGCGCCGATTGGGTCTTGGGTGAGGCACGGTTGATCTCGTCCCCGATGACGACGTTGGCGAAGATCGGCCCAGGCTCGAACTCGAAGGCCCGCTTCTCCTGGTTGTACACGGGTGCACCGGTCACGTCCGATGGCAACAGATCCGGAGTGAATTGGATGCGGTGCACCGAGGCGGACAGCGAGGCCGCCATGGCTCGCGCCAGCATGGTCTTGCCAACACCCGGCACATCCTCGATCAGCAAGTGCCCGCCAGCCAGCAGCACGGTGACGGCCAACCGGATCGCCTGCGGCTTGCCCGTGATGACCGATCCAATACTTGCCATCACCGCCGCCGCGATGCGCTGAATCTCGGGCCACACCTCAGGATTCACGTCGCGGGCCTCCACCCGCGAGTGCGCCGCGGAGCGGCGCGATGGTGGCGGGGCATGACTCAGTGTGCGCGGCGCCGGCGACCCGGCGCCGGGAAGAGGCGATGTCACAAATGCGAGAGTCTAGTGGACCCCCGCGGCGAGCCCCATTCGTCCCGTGCCGTCCGGGGCGCCCATGGACGCCCGAGCCCGCGGGTCTTGGGGATCGCGGGCGTCCTGGGTGGTGCCCTGTCCGCATCGAGATTGTCGAATACCAGGCTCTGGGACCAGAGCCAGACATCGAGATTGTCGAATACCAGGCTTCCGCCGCCCGTGGGGGCCGTATTGCGGCATCGGAGCCTGGTATTCGACAATCTCGATTCGCTGGCACCCCTGTAGAACCTGGTATTCCGCAAACTCGATGGGTCCCCGCGACAGAACACGGGAGTTGGGCCGACCTGCGGGTCAGGCGCGGCAGTGGCGGGGGGCCATGAGCGGGAGCCGTGGTGTCGGGATTGAGTGCCCGCCGGCGGGTGCCGAGGTATCGGCGGGGGCGCTGCGCGCCGAGATCGCCAGCAGGACCGCAGCATAGATCAGCAGGCCGACGCCGATGGCGGCGGGCAGCCACCGCGAGTGGCCCTGGCCCCACTTGGTGTACTTCCCGATCCAGGGCACCGTGTACAGGAGCTTCGCGCGGACCTGGTAGCCCATGACGGGCTCGTCCTGGGCGTTGTTGGCGTCGCCCTGCGTGGTGAACACCGGGGTGCCATCGGCCGCGGTGCCCGCCCCGATCACCCGGTGCGTCACCAGCGTCGGATCGTCCGGGAACGGCATGAAGGTGATGACGTCGCCCACGTCGATGGTGGACGGGTCGGACACCCCTGCCACTACGGCGACATCGCCGGGTTGGATGGTCGGCCGCATGGACCCGGTCAGGACGGTCAGCGCCGCGCCGTGGGTGGCCCACGGCACCACGGACAGGAGGACGGCCAAGACGCCGAGCACCACGAGCAACAGCCAGGTCACCGCGGACAACGCGATCTGGCGGGCCGACCGCCGTGGCGTCACAGCCTCGGGGACGATGTCGTCCGCCTCCTCGAGCACATCGGGTGTGGTATTGCGGTGGGAAGCGGTTGCGCTCGCCGGAGCGGACTGAGTCGGAAGGACCTGAGTCGCGAACGCCTGAATCCCGGCGGCCTCAATCCGGGAGGCCTGAGGCGGGAGGATCTGGGCGAAAGAAGTCTGAGTCGCGGCGGCCTTGGCCGAGAGGGATCGGGCCGAGGAGGCCATGGGCAGGGCACCCTCAATTGGAGGGACCCGAGGCGCGGTGAACTGACTGGCGGCAGCCTGAGGCGGGAGGATTTGAGCGAAAGGAGCCTGAGGCGCAGCGGCCTCGGCCGAGAGGGATCGGGCCGAGGAGGCCATGGGCAGGGCACCCTGAACTGGAGGGACCCGAGGCGCGAGGACCTGAGGCGCGGCGGCATGGGTCGGGAGGAGCTGGGCCGGGAAGATCCGGGACGTAGGAGCCTGAATTCTGGGGGGCGTGGCCGGGCTCGCGTCCTTTGGCGCGGGAGTGCCTGTTGGCCGTGAGTACGTGATCATGGTGGGCCCTCCCTTCTCAGAGGTGGCGGGTGACGGTGGGCGGTTGGTCGGGGGTGCGTGGCGGGTGACCGTGTGTCGCTGGTGGGACGGGTGACGGTGGGCGGTTGGTCGGGGGTGCGTGCCGGGTGAGGGTGGGTCGCCAGGTAG
>JAISBQ010000271.1 GCA_031266115.1 Bifidobacteriaceae bacterium | reverse complement strand
CAGAGGGATGGTCGCCGATCTCCAGGTGGTCGAGCGCGACCCGCTGGAGGCCTCGGGCGAGGACCTGCGGACTATGCCGGTGGCGGCCACGTTCATCGCCGGCCGGCAGGTATAACCGGGGCAGGCCTCGGCGGGGCCGGGAGACTCGGTACCTACGCGCCGATCCCCGGGGTCACCACGACTCCCACCCGCTGGAACTCCTTGAGGTCGAGGAAGCCGGTGGACGCCATCGCCCGCCGCAATGCGCCCATAAGGTTCGCCGCGCCGTCGGCGCGAGAGGACGGTCCGAGGAGGATCTCGGCCATCGTGCCCACCTGACCCACCTGGACCCGCTCGCCACGCGGCAGGCGAGGGTGATGTGCCTCGGGTCCCCAATGCCAGCCACGCCCCGGGGCCTCCGTCGCTCTGGCCAGGGCGGCTCCGAGCATGACGGCATCGGCTCCGCAGGCGATGGCAGCCACCAGGTCGCCGGATCGGCCCACCGAGCCGTCGGCGATGACGTGCACGTAGCGGCCGCCTGATTCGTCCAGATAGTCGCGGCGGGCGGCGGCGACATCGGCGACAGCGGTGGCCATCGGTGCGTGAATGCCCAGAGTGACGCGGGTGGTGTGGGCCGCCCCGCCGCCGAAGCCCACAAGCACTCCTGCGGCGCCCGTGCGCATGAGATGCAAGGCTGCCGTGTAGCTGGCCACACCGCCCACCACGACCGGCACATCAAGCTCGTAGATGAATCGTTTGAGGTTGAGGGGCTGCAACTCCGATGAGACGTGCTCGGCCGAGACTGTGGTTCCCCGGATCACGAACAGGTCCACGCCGGCATCGACCACCGTCCGCCAGAATTCCTGGGTGCGCTGCGGCGAGAGGGCGCCGGCGACGGTCACGCCCGCCTCCCGCATCTGGTGGAGCCGGCCGGTGATCAACTCGCCCTGGATGGGCGCGGCATAGATCTCCTGCATGCGCCCGATGGCGGCGGTCGGGTCGAGCGCGGCGATTTCCTCCAAGAGCGGAAGAGGATCGTCATAGCGAGTCCACAGGCCTTCCAAGTCCAGCACGCCGAGGCCGCCGAGATTGCCGAGGAGGACGGCCGTGCCGGGGCTCATCACCGAGTCCATCGGGGCAGCAACCACCGGTGTGTCGAAGTGATAGGCGTCGATCTGCCAGCCGATCGACACTTCGGCCGGGTCGCGCGTGCGCCTGGAGGGCACCACCGCGATGTCATCGAACGAATAGGCGCGCATTCCGCGCTTGCCCCGGCCAATCTCGATCTCGTTGCTCACGATCGGCAAGCCTAGGGCACCGCTAGGGCCGCTGGTTGGGCGGTGGGGATACAGGGCCGTAACAGGGCCGTAACTTAGTAACAGGGGGTTAACACCAATGTGCTTGTCTGGTGAAGGTCGCCATGGCCCGCACCCGCGGACGTCATGGCGCTCTTTCTGCCATCCCGCGGACCGACCGGTCCGCGCCGCGCGGTAGCCGGACCACAGGGCCGTGCGTCCCGGCGCTGCGCACTGATACACGAAAGGCAACCATCGATGACGAAGAGTCAGGATCTCAAGGTCGTCCAAGGGACGATCCCGTTCAAGGGCTACGAGACGTGGTACGAGCGCGTCGGCGAGTCAGATTCGGGCAAGGCGCCACTCCTCGCACTTCACGGCGGACCGGGCGCGCTGCACAACTACCTCAAGTCGCTGGACGGCGTGGCGGAACTCGGCCGCGAGGTCATCTACTACGACCAGTTGGGCTGCGGCAACTCCCCCACGCCCTATCTGCCGGACCTCTGGTCCGCCGATTTGTGGCAAGAGGAGATCGATGTGGTCCGCGATGCGCTGGGGCTCGACGAGGTGCATATCCTCGGTCAGTCCTGGGGTGGCATGCTCGCCATGCAGTACGCGATCGCCCAGCCGGAAGGCGTCAAGTCCATGGTGGTGGCCTCCTCCCCCGCCTCGATGTCGCTGTGGGTCTCCGAAGCCAACCGGCTCATCGACTGGCTCCCCGCCGAACACCGCCAGGCCATCATCAAGGGTCTGGCCGAGGAAGACTACGAGTCTGGCGAGTACCTCGCGGCCTCCGAGGTGTACTACCAGCGCCACGTGTGCAACCTCGACCCGCAGCCCGATTACGTCGCCTATTCGTTCGGCAACATGGGCGAGGTGTACCACGTGATGCAGGGCTACAACGAGTTCATGGTGGTCGGCAAGCTGACGGGCTGGGATGTCACCGCCGGTCTGCCGGGCGTCACCATCCCCACCCTGGTCACCTCCGGGGTGATGGACGAGGCGACACCCTTGATCGCCAAGCAGATCGTGGATCTCATCCCCGGCTGCGAATGGGCACTGCTCATGGGCACGCACCTGGTGCACGTGGAGCAGAAGGACGAGTACAACCGGATCGTGGAGGACTTCTTCTCCCGTCACGACAACGACAAGGCATAGTGACCTTCCATCATGAGCAAAGCATCATCCTCCCCCACTAAGGCTGCCGGCTCAGGCAGCCTCGAACAGTTCGGCTATGAACAGCAGTTGAAGCGGGAACTCACGCTGAAGGATCTCATCGTCTACGGCCTCCTCTTTATGGTGATCGTGGCGCCCTTCGGGATCTTTGGCGAAGTTCACGTCGCCTCCGACGGCATGGTCCCGTTCGTCTACCTTGTCGGGCTCATCGCCATGCTCTTCACCGCCATGAGCTATGCGCAAATGTCCCGCAAGTTCCCGATCGCGGGATCCGTCTATGCTTATGTGCAACGTGGCATCAACCCCCACATCGGGTTTTTCGCCGGCTGGCTGATCCTCATCGACTACATCCTCATTCCGGCGCTGCTGTATGGGTTCGCCGGCCTGTGGTGTCACGACCTTGTTCCGCAAGTTCCCGTTTTCGCATGGATCTTGCTCTTCGTGGTCATCAACACATTCATCACGCTCCGAGGAATCAAGTTCACTGCGGTGGTCGACTGGGTGTTCTTTGCCCTGGAGATCGCCACAGTGATCATCTTCGTCATCATCGCCCTGAAGTACATCCTCGGACCCGGCGCCGAGACCACCGAGCTGACGTCACCGTTCTCGCCGATCTTCGATCCGGGCAAGATCAACCTGTCCTTCATCGCGGCCGCGGCATCGATCGCCTGCCTGTCCTTCCTCGGGTTCGACGGCATCTCCACGCTCGCCGAGGAGACCAAGAACCCGGAGAAGACCGTGGGCAAGGCGACGTTCCTGTCGCTGCTGTTCATCGGCCTGATCTTCATCGGCTCCACATGGGTGGCCGAGCTGGCTTGGGGTGGCAAGGAGCCCACCAGCGACTTTGTCGAAACCGGCTTCTTCCAGGTGGTCGAGGAAGTGGGCGGGCAGGGCTTGAGACTCTTTGTCTACCTCGTGGTCATCATCGCGACCGCTATCCCCAACGCTGTCGCAGCGCAATCGGCCATCACACGCATCTTATTCTCGATGTCGCGCGACAAGCTGATGCCCTCATTCATGTCGAAGATTCACACAAAGTACGCGACTCCGCACCTCACCATCCTGTTCATCGGCGCGTTCACCATGATCGCGGCGCTGATTCCTGCCATGCAGCTGGTCCGGTTCATCAACTTCGGGGGCCTGAGTTCCTTCATTGTGCTGAACTTCACCGTGTTCTGGTACTTCTTCATCAAGCAGAAGCAGCGCAACACGCCGATGGACTGGTTGAAGTACCTCGTGTGTCCGTGGCTTGGCGTCCTCATCTTAGGCTACGTCTGGACAGGATTCGAAGGGCTGACGCTGGTTGTCGGATTCTCGTGGCTCGCTATCGGGATCATCGTCGGAGCGATTCGCTCCAAAGGATTCCGCGAGACGCCAGAAGCGTTCAAGAACATCGGCGTCTAAAGACACAGCGATGGAAGTGTCGGAAGGGGGCGTGGGCGACGTTCTGGTGCTTGGGCACCTGTGCGTCGATCTGATGCCCAGCGCGCTTGGCCCCATCGCCTTTGACGCCGGAGGTCTTCGCACCGCCGGGCCGCTGCACATGCGGCTCGGCGGTGCCGTGGCTGGCACTGGGCGTGCCTTGGTGGAGTTGGGTCTGCCGGTCCGCGCGGCGGCGGCGGTGGGCGAAGACTCGTTGGGCGGCATCGTCCGTGGCATGGTTCGTGGCATGTTTCC
>JAISBQ010000257.1 GCA_031266115.1 Bifidobacteriaceae bacterium | reverse complement strand
GTTTGGTCGGCGGTGTCGAAAGAATTCCCGTACCGAGCCGGCCCTCATGTCGGGTATGGGGTGAAAGGCTGGAAGACCAGTAGTTGGCGCGGGATCATTGTCGCCCGATATGGCGCATGGGTGGAGACCGCAACCGGGAACTGGATCAACAAGAAACATTTACGGAGAGGAACAGCATGAAATCACAAGACCTACGTCACCGATTCTATCCACTAGCATCCACAATCTGTGGGGCGCTCGTCACCGCCGGGCTGTGTACCACGGGCGTAGCACAAGTGGTGCTCGCGGTTGTGGGCGCTGGAATTTGGATTTGGGAGACCATTGTGGCCACCCGCTATTCGAGCCCAACCCAATACACTGTCGAGCCTGTCACTGGCGACGCCGTGGAGGGTATGGCTAGCGATCCTGGAGTGGTGGCCTGATGCCCACCGATGAGATTCGCGACTCCCTGCACTCGCTACTCGATGATATCCGGGAGGTTCGCGCCGACATGAAGAATGTGAGCGCCCAGATTGGCGCACTCAAGGAGGATATCGCATCCCTCCGTGTCCTGTATGACGGGACCGAGTCACGTGTGGGCAGGATAGAAAAGGTCATCATCGCTGTCACGGGGGTTGTCGTATCTACTGTTATCGCCGCCGTCCTCGGTGTCGTCATCCTCCCCTGAAAGGAGAACACTCATGCCAACATACACGAACACGACCAATCATGGGATTTCGTTCGAGACCGAACCGGGTACTGTGCAACGGTTCGCGGCCGGGCAAACCCGTGCCATCCGAGAATATTTGCCAACCGGGCAGGACATTCCTGAGCTTGACGGTCTCGAATTGGTTGACGATGCGCCACCCGTCGATAGCGACCTTGTTGTTTCCACCGAGCTGGCCACTGGGGACACGCTGACTGTCCCGTTCGCGAAAGGGCCCCTATCGGTCTCGATCCTCAACATTGGGGTCGCCGATGCCGTCATATCGTTCGCGAGCACCGACAATCCGATCTATATTGGGGCCGGTGCTGCGTTCACGTTCACCACCCTGTGGGGCAACATCAGTGGACGCGTCACAGCCCTGGACGGAAACGTCATGGTTGCTATTGTCCGCGAACACACACCCACCGACTGAACCGGAGGCCTATCTGAAATGACCGCATATTCGTCAAACGTTCGCGGATACACACAGGGCCGTCCCCGTGTCGCCCCCGACCCTGATGTGATCTATGCCCGTGAACGCCCGGCAGACTGGCCGACGATGATAGCCGACGAGGACATGCCTGACCACACGGTAGAGATGCTGGTCCGTCATCGGCCAGGCAAGTCGGCGTTCGCGGCGGTTGCTGTCACTGGCGTCAACATTGTCGCCACGGTCGAGGGTGTGCAGGTTGCTGGCCCGGTATCGTCGATCAATACGATGATCACCCCACCCATGCCGGTCCCGGTGTGCGCGGATGGTTTCCAGTACACTCGGCTCGTCATCACGGGCGACACTATCCGCTCTTTCTATCGCTCCGCGTTCGCTTGGTCCGGGATAACAGCGCTCGATGTCGTCGAGATGAAATCCAGGCTACCAGCAGCATCCCAGTTTTCCTGCCCGTCGTCTGTGCTCTTTGCGACTATCTTGGATATGCCTGGCGTGACCTCGCTCTCCAACTGTTTCGCCGGGAACAAAGCCCTCAAGGTTGTCCGACGGTTGGATGCTCCGAATGCGACCCGTCACGACGCGCTGTTCAGTGGTTGCCGACTACTGGAAGCTGTCCCATGGTTCGACGCGTCACATTCAACACGGTTCGACTTGGCGTTCTCTCGCTGCTTTGAGCTGACGGGCATCCCGGACATAGAGACAGGGAACGTCACACTGTTCTCGGCATGTTTCTCCGACTGTACCAAGCTGTTCCACGCCCCTCGGCTCGATACTCACAGTGGCACGGACTTCTCCAACATGTTTGCGGGATGCCGATCCATAACAAGCGGCCCGGAGTATGACCTGTCGTCGGCCACAACAGTAACACGCATGTTCACGTCCTGTGTCGCGCTCAAACGGACCCCTCCCTACGATCTGACATTAGCAACCACTACGTCTGAAATGTTTTCCGGATGCCTCACCCTCCAGGATGTCGGGGCATTGACCACCCCTAACGCGGTGAACATGCAAATCATGTTCACTTCCTGTTACTCGATGGCGCACTTTCCTGCCATCGACTTGTCCTCGTGTGTCAACGCATCCCAGATGTTTTCCGGATGTTACAGCCTTCCTGAGGTCCCGGACCTGGACTTACCTGCCGCACAGAACCTACTCGGAATGTTCTCAGACGTAGTGATCCCCACCATCGGGAAGATCAACGCACCACTGGCCACGAACTTTACACAGATGTTCCAGGAATCCCGCATCCAGCAGATCGGCCCCATCACAATGGCGGCCGCCACGAACGCTACCGGTATGCTCGCGAACTGTACCCCACTCAAACAACTGCTCCTCGATCCGAGCGTGACCGGATGGTCAGGATGCAATCTCTCAGTCACTGGCACGGCGATGCTCCGGGACCAACTCGTGACCCTATTCGAGAGTTTGCCCACTCTCGTGGGCGAAGTGCCTGATTCGATAGATGTTCGATCCACTCCAGGCCTGCCCTATCTGACCCCCGACGATATTGCTATCGCAACCGCTAAGGGCTGGACCATTATCACTGCGTAACGAAAGGAATCACACATGGGATATACACCAGCTGGCGGGAGTGGAGGCGGGGCAACACCACCTCTGCCCGGAAACGAAGCCGTGCCCGTTGTTGCCACACGACAGGCTGGCGTCGGATGGGTCCTAAATTCGGCTATTGACGGCAGCCTAATCTCCCCAACCGTCCCGTTCAGTAGCCGCCCGATTGTTTACGTCGCGCTCGGAGGTCCACCCGGAATCTGGATCGCGACAGGGACAACCTGGCAATGGCTGACCGGGGGAAACGGGATCGGAGTAGTTGTCCAGGATGGCGCTGGCGGCTATTTTGTGAACATTGAGACCGCGCTCGGATGGCGTGTCCTCGCATCCACGGTCGGCGCCCCCAACGGTGTCGCCTCACTAGACAGCGACGGTCTCGTGCCGTCATCTCAGCTCCCGTCCTATGTGGACGAGATACTCGAATACGACACCGCGGACGATTTTCCAGCTACCGGGGATCCCGCGAAGATCTATCTCGCCGAAGACACCGGGGATATCTATCGGTGGGGGGGCACGGAGTATGTGAACATGGGCTCCGCTTCGGGTGGGCTTGCCCTCGGGGAAACGTCAACCACCGCATATCGGGGCGACCGCGGGAAGGCTGCCTACGACCACTCACAGGTCACGTCCGGGAACCCTCACGGCACTACCGGCGACGACATCCTACAGACCTCCGGGGATACCGAGACGGTCACCGCGGGGATCGCAAAGAAGGCCGACTCCGCGACCGTGACAACGGCCCTCGCGTTGAAGGCCGACGCGAGTGCGATCCTGCCCGCCTACCGGGCCTACGGTGACGTCAACCCTTACCAGACGCAACTCGACTGTGAGTGCGGGCCCTGGACCGTGTCCGCGGTCTATGAGACACAAACCTCTATCAACCTACAAGTATCCTCGACTGGCGGCCTGGATACACGCTGGCGAGCCCAGATTGAAACCAGCCAAGCTGGGACTGTGGTCGCGAACGAGAGCGCCTGGGTGGACTCCACCCCGTACGTCATCGGCAACTCACTCGAATCTGATCTCATCGCCGCCCACGGCACATTGTGGGACACCCAAGGCGGCGAGATATGGGAATTCGACATGATGTCCGAGGGCACCTCGGTGCTCATGATCTCAACCCGCCAGATAGCACCACCCCAGTGAATTTGCTGCTAGGATCAGTAGAAGGTCTTACGAAAGGGCAATATTGTGATCACCTACAAGAATTTCGGAACCAGGCCCGTGTCCTACCTAGTGTCGCCAGGGCGCCGCCTCCGCGCCTATCCAGGCCAGGTGTTCACCCTCCGGGAGCCCCTCCCCCTCGACACCACGGGCCTCCTGGAGGGGATCGTAGAGGTCTGGCACTGCTAGTCACTCGCGGCCCTCACGGGGGCCCCTGTGGCCTCGCTCCAGTCTGTTATAGAGGCCGCGATCCCGTGCTCGCGGTCGAGGCGCCGCGCCGCGGCTGCCATCGCTACCCGGTGCACAGCCGCGGGGACTGGCTCCAACTCCGGGTGCGCGTCCCACAGATCCTCGTCTGTAAGGAAAGACCTGAGCGTAAGATCCTCAGCGCCGTCGTCCGCGGCCATGACCGCTTCGACAGCGAGGGCAGTCAGCTGGTCGGAGATCGCCTCCAGTTCCAGCAGTTGCCCGCCGATAGCGGGAGGGATCGCACCGCGACCTCGGCGTCTCCCGTGCTCCCACGTGGAGATCGTGACCTGGGAGACCCCGAGGAGCCGGCCGAGCTGGGATTGGTTGAGGCCGAGGGCCTCCCTGCGGGCCATGAGCCCGAGGCGGGTCAGCGGGGCGTGGATCGCCTCGTCTTGTCCTGTCATGAGATTCCTTGTCCTTTCGGGTTTCAGGCCGAAGGCCCGCACCCTGCGTGGGTGCGGGCCTTGGCGCTTGGTCCTCAGCGGCCGGCGAGGAGGTCCTCGTTCACGAAGGCCGTCAGCTCGGCGATCTGCCAGGCCGGGAGCCCGAGGTGGGTGATCGAGTCGAGCAGTTCCTCAGCGGAGGCCTCGCGGATCGCGTCCACCTCGTAGGCGGTGACGGCCTCAGCCTGGCAGGTGGCCACCTTGTAGGACTGATGGACGGCGTGGCCGAGGCTCCGGAGCTGGGCCTTGGTGAGATCGATGCGGGTCATGGTCTTTCCTTCCTGTCTAGGTCGGCCCCTCTGGCCTCCCTGATGTAATAAACCTACCGCAGGCTGTGGGGTGCCACCAACTTTTGGGACAGATTTCCGGAAACTTCTCACATCGCGGGACGACCACGCCACACTATGAGACCATATCGCCCTGACATGCACCCTTGCTTTCCTCGCCCGCGAGCGTCAGCAACGGCATCGCCGCCGCGAGAGCCGCCGCCCGACCCTGCGCCGAGTGCTGGTATCGCATAGCCATCTCCGGGGTCGAATGCCCAGCCGCATCCATCAGCTCCCGGACCGTCGCTCCAGCCCCAGCCAGCCACGTCAGCCCCGTATGCCGCAGGTCATGAAACCGGAAGCCCGGCGGGAGCCCCGCCTTCCCGAACGCCCTGCGCCACTTGGCCGCGAAGTTACTCTCGACGATGTGCGCCGAGGCGTCCCCGCCCTTGTGGATGATCAGCCCGTCCGGGCCTGGCTCCACGTGATCAGCGAGGTGCGCCTCCAGGGCCGTCACCGCGCCCGGCGGGAGCGCGACACGCCGGGCCTTGCCTGTCTTGGTGGGACCCACCACATACCTACCCCTGACTCGCGCGACGGCCCGCGAGATATGTACGGACGGATGCCCGAGTACCGCCCCCGTGAGGTCCAGGTCGCGGCGCCGCAGCTCCCGCAGCTCCCCTGAGCGCAGGTGGCAGGACGCACCCAGGATCAGCGCGATAGCCAGATGGGCGGGCATCGCCGCCACGGCGGCCATCACCTGGTCCGGGGTCGCCACCACCACCTCATGCTCCGTAGGCGCCGCACGGGCGCCCTTGATCGAGCACGGATTCTCCCCCAGTAGACCCCTGGCCACCGCGGCCTTACACAGGTCCGATAGCAGCGAGTAAGACTGCGCGCGCATCCGCCGCTGTCCCCTCGGCAGCGACGCCCACCACTCGGCAACGTCATCGGCATCCAGCTCGGCGAGCGCCACGGTCCCGAGCGCAGGCTCTATATGCAGCCGAATGGTCCGCTCGTATAGCTCCCTCGTAGACTCCGCGATGTCCTTCGCGGCCAGCCACGAGGCCGCGAACTCGCCGACCGTGAGCGGGGCCTCTCGCGGCTGTCCGCGGCGCCGCTTCGTCGGTGGCTTCCACTCCCCCAGCTCAATCTCGCGGCGAGTCCTCGCCCGCTCCGCGACAGCATCAGCCTTACGGGTGTACGTCCTGGGCGCTGTCCAGCGCCTCCCGTCGGGGCCTGTATATCGGACCTGCCATCGCCCCGAGGCCATCTGCCGGACGCCCTCTCGGTCCTCGCCGGTAGAGGGGGCTCGAACCCCTCCGGTGCGCGTAGTCACGCCAGCCACCCTACCGGATTCCGTGCCCAATTTGTGCCCAATTTCTGCTCACAGGGGCCCATTCTGGCTCACTGTAGCCAAGGCACGGAAGTGGTGTTTGTGCTGGTCAGGGCCGCTTTACCAGGGGGTTCAGGGGTATACCACTGCCCTCACGGTGGAGCTGACCGGACTCGAACCGGCGACCCTCTGCTTGCAAAGCAGATGCGCTACCAACTGCGCCACAGCCCCGCGTGCTCGCCTCACCGTCGGGCGATAGTGTCGGTGGCCTCGTCCCACACGGACACCGTGCGCTGAGAATCTGCCCAGACCCGGTATGCCCAGTAGCCTCCGGCAACGGCCAGAAGCACGACGACTAGCTTTTTCATGCCGATCCCGTCCCTCCATCGGTGCATGACCGTGGGCCTGGCAGGACTTGAACCTGCGACCTCTTCCTTATCAGGGAAGCGCTCTAACCGCCTGAGCTACAGGCCCCCACGAGCGGTCGGGCCGCGCCCGAACCAGCCACGCGAGGTTACCCCACCGCCCCATCTCAGGGCAATTGCTCGCGGGGCGCGGGCCAGCCGCCAGGCGCACTAATCGTCCCTGAGGGTCACGTGGATACCGCCCACCAGCGCTGAGGTCACGTTGTACAGCAAGGATCCAAGAGTAGCGAGGATGGTCGCCAGGACCACGTTGATCACGGCGATGCCTGTGGCCGCGGCCATCACCTTGCCGAGTTCCACGTACTGCAGTAGGTCGAAGTTCGCGGCGCTCTCCGGTCCAACGATCTCGGCGATCTGCTCGTTGATCTCCACAAACAGGTGCATCCGATCGAGCACGTTCCACACGACATAGACGGCCACCACGAAGGCGATCCCCAACCCCACGGATAGGAGGAAACCGAGCTTCATCACGGACCACGGGCTGATCTGTGCCAACTGAACCTTGACCCTGCGGGGGCCGCCGCCTGGACGCGCCACCGAGGTTGACGCCGCTGCCGCGCTCGCCGGACTGGGCGGCACCACCACCGGACCGGCGCCGCCCCCCACGGGGACTGGTGCGCCGGCACTCAAGCTTTCCTCGATCGTCTTTGGCCGCCCGCCCGCTCGGCGGGGTTCAGCGTCCGAGCTCAAGGCAGGCACGACGCGTGTGGTCGGGCCGCCGTCGGTCAAGGGCACTCCGTCTACCACCATGCGCACGAAGTCTGGCCGCACAGGTCCCAGATCATCCTTGGCCGATGACGCGACGGCCACAGCATCGGAATCCTCGTCTCCGAGGACATCGGTGAAGGCTCGTGCGCCACCTCCCGCAGACGCACCGCTGGGAGTGGAACCGTCAGGTGGCCCACCCCCCGGGTGCCGCGCCGCCGCCCCGCCGTGCCGGTCCTTCAGCTTCTCTTCGCTTTCGGCTTCGACTGCCTGCGAAACCTCGAGGCCGCCATCGTCCCCGACGATGGCGGGCACCGCCTCAGCGCTGAGGGATGAGTCCTCGGCGCTCACCGCTCCGGGCGGCTCGCTTCGCACGGACACGCGGGCCGGCCCCGGTCCACCGCCCTCGGCGTTCTCGGGCGCCGCGGACAGGTTCCCGTCATCCTCCCGCGGCCCACCCACGCTGAGGGGCTCGGCCGGCGGCGCGCTACTCGGAGGCGCCACGCCCGTGCGACCCTTGACCGTACGGCGTTTGGGCGCACCCGCTGGCGCCGCCAACCGGTCGTCGCTCGCTGCTGCCTCAGCGTGGTCGACACCATCAGCCACTGGCCGGGCGCCGCCCGGCGCGTCCCCTCGGTCGCTATCGCCGCGCCCTGCGCCGGCTCGACGGGGCTCTGGTTCATTCCCGTCGGCCGAACCGCCATCGGCCGCGTCCTGATCTTGGGGCTTGTGGTCCCCATGACCTCCTCGGTCGGTGTCCCGGCCCACTCCGGCTGCGTCGGTGGACGCGGGAACTGCCGAACCCGCCGGCCGTGCCGTCGATGCCGTACGCCCGGACTTGGTCCTGGGCACCGGCCGCTTCTTGGGAGGAATGATGGGTACCTTCGCACCGTCCTCCTCCGCCCGTGCCGGGGCGGGCCCTGCCCGACGGGGCCCTGCTCGACGCGGCCCTGCCCGACGAGGGGCCTCGCCGCCATCGTCCGATCCGCCGCCCTCAGACGGTGGTGCGGTTTCCTCCGGTGGCGTGATGTGGTCGGATGGCGAGGCTGCCATCTGGCCGTCTGGTGCGCCCGCGGGCGCTGAGGTGGGATCGGATGCCTGATCGGCGGCGATGCCGTCCACGCGCTCGGTCTCGATACTCATGCCTCTCCTTGGCGGGCTGGATCGGGTAGGTCGCTTCAGGCTACCGGCTCGACTCCAGCTTCGCCCGAAGTGGCCCGCGGGTCGGCTCCCGCCGGTGGCACCGGCGGGATGGAATCCTCGGTGCCGTCTGTGTCTCCCAGTTCAGCCTGATCCTCGGCCACCTCCGGCTCTGTGCCGCGCGCGACGGCGATGATGGTGTCCCCTTTGTCCGGCTTCGCGAAAACCACACCCATGGTGTCCCGCCCCTTGGCAGGTACTTCTTCGACGCGGGAACGAACGACCTTGCCCGACCGCATGATGACCATGACCTCGTCCGTGTCGTTCGCAATCAGGCCTCCCACCAGGTCACCTCTCTCTTGGGAGAGCTTGGCCACCTTGATCCCCAAGCCTGCCCGGCCCTGGGTGCGGTACTGCGACATCGGTGTGCGCTTGGCGAACCCGCCCTCGGTCACTACGAAGACATCGGCCTCATCTCGGGCGACATCCATGGCCAGCAGTTCGTCTCCAGTTCTGAAGCGCATTCCCGTCACCCCCGAGGTGGCCCGGCCCATCGGGCGCAGGGCGTCGTCGGTGGCCGCGAACCGGAGGGACTGGCCCTTGCGCGAGATCAACAGCAAGTCATTCCACGAATCTGCCAACCGAGCGGACACGACCTCGTCTGGCGTCCCCTCATCATCGCCGCGCAAGTTAATGGCGATGATGCCGCCGGCCCTCGGAGAGTCGTAATCGGCCAATCTGGTCTTCTTCACCAGGCCACGCCTTGTTGCCAGCACCAAGTACTGTGCTTGGGTGTAATCCCTGATGGCGAGCACTTGAGCGATCCGTTCGTCCGGCTGGAACGCCAGCATGTTGGCGACGTGTTGACCGCGGGCGTCTCTGCCGCCTTCAGGCAGTTCGTAGCCCTTGGCCCGGTAGACGCGTCCAAAGTTCGTGAAGAACAGGAGCATATGATGGGTGGTTGTGGTGAAGAAGTGCTCCACAACATCATCCTCGCGTAGCTGGGCGCCTTTGACGCCCTTCCCGCCCCGGCGTTGCGACCGATACAGGTCCGTCCGCGTACGCTTGGCGTACCCGCCGCGCGTGATGGTGACCACCACATCTTCTTCGGGAATCAGGTCTTCGTCGGTGACCTCTCCATCGAACGGGAGGAACCGCGTACGCCTCTCGTCCCCGTATTTCGCGACAATCTCACCGAGTTCGGCCGAGACGATGCGCCGTTGGCGGCCGGGCGAACCAAGGATCTCGGTGTAATCGGCGATCTTCACTTCGAGCGTTTGGAATTCGTCCAGAATCTTGGCCCGCTCGAGCGCGGCCAACCGCCGCAGCTGAAGGTCGAGGATGGCGCCCGCCTGCAGGCCATCCACATCAAGCAACGCCATCAGCCCCGTCCGCGCCTCGTCAGCGTTCGGTGAACGCCGGATGAGCGCGATGACCTCGTCGAGGTGGTCAAGTGCGCTCAGCAATCCGCGGAGGATGTGAGCTCGCGCCTCCGCCTCTCGAAGAAGGAAAGCCGTCCGTCGCACGATGACGTCGAGCTGGTGGGCGGTCCAATGACGCACGAACGAATCGAGTTTCCTCGCACGGGGGACGCCATCGACCAGCGCCAACATGTTGGCACCGAAGGTCTCTTGCAGTTGGGTGTGCTTATAGAGGTTGTTAAGCACAACCTTCGGGACGGCGTCTCTCTTCAGAATGATGACGAGGCGTTGTCCAGTCCGCCCCGATGTCTCGTCTCGCAAGTCGGCGATGCCCTGAATGCGCCCCTCCTTGACGAGTTCGGCAATCCGTGCCGCCAGGCGGTCGGGATTGACCTGGTAGGGCAGTTCGGTGACGACGAGGTTTGTCCGTCCCGACACCTCCTCGACATCGACGACTGCGCGCATGACGATGGCGCCGCGGCCCGTTCGATAAGCCTGCTCGATCCCACGCTTGCCGAGAATATAGGCACCTGTGGGGAAATCTGGGCCGGGGATCAGGCGGATGAGCGCCTCAAGGAGCTCGGCGTTGGTGGCCTCGGGATGGTCGAGGTGCCATTGGATACCGAGTGCAACCTCGCCGAGGTTGTGCGGTGGGATATTGGTCGCCATCCCCACGGCGATCCCTGCCGATCCGTTGACCAGCAGGTTAGGAAACCTGGACGGCAGAACGACTGGCTCTTTGGTCCGTCCATCGTAGTTGTCCTGGAAGTCGACGGTATCTCGCTCGATGTCGCGGACCATCTCCATCGCCAGTGGTGCCATTTTGCACTCGGTGTAGCGCGGAGCGGCGGCCGGATCGTCCCCGGGCGACCCGAAATTGCCTTGCCCGTGGACGAGGGGGTAGCGCAGCGACCAATCCTGGGCAAGGCGCACCAAGGTGTCGTAGATGGCGGAATCACCATGTGGGTGGTACTGGGCCATGACATCGCCCACCACACGGGAGCACTTCGAAAAGCCGCGGTCTGGCCGGTAGCCACCGTCGTACATCGCGTAGACCACCCGCCGGTGGACCGGTTTCAGACCATCCCGGATATCCGGGAGGGCTCTGCCGACGATCACGCTCATGGCGTAGTCAAGGTAGGAGCGGCGCATCTCCAACTGGAGATCGACAGGTTCAATCCGGTCGGTGGCCTCCCCGACGGCCGTGGGCGGTGGTTCGAGGGGTGGTTCGGTCACTGGTCTTCTTTCCCGCTGGCTGATGTGTCGTGGACAGATGGCATGTTTCAGATGTCAAGGAAGCGAATGTCGTGGGCGTTGCGCTGGATGAATGCCTTGCGGGCCTCGACGTCTTCGCCCATGAGAACGGAGAACGTCTCATCCGCTGCTGCCGCCGACTCCATGGTGATCTGCAGGAGTGTCCTCGTGTCGGGGTTCATCGTCGTGTCCCACAGTTCCGAGTAGTCCATCTCGCCAAGACCCTTGTAGCGCTGGATGCCGTTCTCCTTCGGGATGCGCTTGCCCGCCTCGGCGCCTGCGGCAAGCAGTCCGTCGCGCTCTCGGTCGGAGTAGGCGAACTCATGGGCCGCGTTGGACCATTTGATTCTGTAGAGGGGTGGCTGAGCGAGGAAGACGTGGCCGTGATCGATCAGTTCGGGCATGTACCGGAACAACAATGTCAGCAGCAGCGTCTGAATGTGCTTGCCGTCGACGTCTGCGTCCGCCATCACCACAATCTTGTGGTAGCGCAGCCGTGTGAGGTCGAAGTCCTCGCCGATTCCGGTGCCGAAAGCAGTGATCAGCGCTTGAATCTCCGCGTTGGCCAGCGCCCTGTCTAGCCGTGCCTTCTCGACGTTGAGGATCTTGCCGCGGATAGGCAGGATCGCTTGAGTTTGGGGATTGCGTCCTCGGACGGCGGAGCCGCCGGCTGAGTCTCCCTCCACGATGAACACCTCGCACACCGAGGGATCGGAACTTGAGCAGTCACGCAGTTTCCCGGGCATCCCCCCAGATTCGAGCAGCCCCTTGCGCCTGGTAGCCTCGCGTGCCCGGCGAGCTGCGAGCCGCGCCTGCGCGGCCTGGAGTGCCTTGCGGATGATGTCTTTCGCCTCCACGGGATGGCGCTCTAGCCAATCGCCGAACCGTTCATTGACCACCTTTTGAACAAAGGTCCGAGCTTCGGTGTTGCCGAGCTTGGTCTTGGTCTGACCCTCGAACTGTGGCTCGGTCAGTTTCACAGAGATGACCGCCGTCAGCCCCTCGCGGACGTCTTCGCCGGACAGGTTGTCGTCCCTGTCCTTCAGCAGCCCTTTCTCCCGCGCATAGCGATTGATCAGTGAGGTCAGCGCCGATCGGAAACCCTCTTCGTGAGTTCCCCCCTCGGTCGTGTTGATGGTGTTGGCGTAGGTGTGCACCGACTCGGAGTAGGCGGTGGTCCACTGCATGGCGATCTCGACTGAGATGGTCGAGGCTGGATCCTCTGCGTCGATCGAGATGATGTCCGGATTGACGATCTCCGCCTTCTTGGCGGCGTTGACGTGTTCGACATAGTCGATGAGGCCACGATCGTAGCGGAACGAGACGGTGCGAACAGTCTCGGGCTCATCCGGCGTGTGCTCGGCCGTCGTATCGTGTTCGGGACGCAGGTCGGTCAGCGTGATGGTCAACCCCTTGTTGAGGAACGCCATCTGTCCAAAGCGGAGCCGAAGTGTCTCGAAGTCGAAATCTGTGGTCTCGAAGACCTCCGAATCAGGCCAAAATGTGATCTCGGTTCCAGTGGCCGACGTCGGCTGACCGCGGGTGAGTTCCGAAGTTGGCTCGCCATGGTCGAAGGACATCGACCAGGTGTACCCATCGCGGTGGACGACGGCGTCGAGCCGACTGGACAGCGCGTTGACGACAGACACGCCCACACCGTGCAACCCCCCGGAGACCGCGTAGCCGCTGCCACCGAACTTGCCGCCAGCGTGCAACACCGTCAACACGAGCTCCATCGCCGAGCGGTGCTCGGTTGGATGCTCGGCCACCGGAATGCCGCGGCCGTTATCGACGACTCTCAGGCCGCCATCGGCCA
>JAISBQ010000182.1 GCA_031266115.1 Bifidobacteriaceae bacterium | reverse complement strand
ACACCCGGGAGCCGGGCTTCAGTCAATGTCGTTGTCGTCATGATGGGGACACCTCCGTGAGTGTCAGCCAGGTGTGGCGGCGCTTGCGCTGAGCCGCCGGATCGGGCAGCGGCGCGGAGGCAACCAAGCGCTGGGTGTAGGGGGCCGCGGGGTGATGAAGCACCGACACCCGGTCCCCGCTTTCGACTATCCGGCCGCGGCGCATCACGGCAACCGTGTCGGCCAGGTTGTCTACCACGGCCAGGTCGTGGCTGATGAACAGGCATGCGAACCCGAGTCGGGACTGGAGATCGCGGAACACATCCAGTACCTGGGCCTGGACCGACACGTCGAGGGCGCTGGTCGGCTCGTCCGCGATGAGCAGGGCGGGATCGAGCGCGACCGCTCGCGCGATCGCGACGCGCTGGCGTCCACCCCCGGACAGCTCGTGCGGGTAGCGGTCGCGCCAGCGGGGGTGCATGCCCACCGAGGCGAGGAGTTCGTCTGCGCGTTCGGCGGCATCGGTCTTAGTCATCGCCCCCAGCATCCGTAGTGGTTCGGTGATGGTGTCTATCACCGAGAAACGTGGGTTGAGCGACGTGGCGGGATTCTGGAAGACCACCCCCACGGATCGGCGCATGGCTTGCCGTTCGGACCGCCGCAGCCCGGCGATGTCGCGTCCGGTCACGGCGATCGTGCCTGCCGTGACCGGTGCCAAACCGATCGCGGCCCGCCCGATCGTGGTCTTGCCGCTGCCTGATTCTCCGACCAGGCCGACGATCTCGCCGCGCTTGACCCGCAGCGCCACGTGGTCGACGGCTCGGACCCGGCCGGCCACCCGGCTCCGGTAGTCGACCACCAGTCCGTCGATGTCCAGCGCTGCAGGGTCGAGCGATGTGGACGATGGCGGCCCGGCCGGCCGGTCGTTGATCTTCGGGACGGCGGCCAGCAGATCGGCCGTGTAGCGGGCGGTGGGTGCAGCGAACACCGTGGCGGCTTCGCCGACTTCGACCACCTCGCCCGCGCGCATGACCACCACCCGGTCCGCCAGATCGGCCACGACGCCCATGTTGTGGGTGATGAGCAGGATCGCCGAGTCGAGGCGCTCCTTGACCTGTCTCATCACGTCCAGGATGTCGGCTTGGACGGTGACATCGAGCGCCGTGGTCGGCTCGTCCGCAATGATGAGCGCTGGTTTGAGGGCCAGAACCATGGCGATGGCGATGCGCTGGCACTGTCCGCCGGAAAACTGGTGGGGATAATCCCCCAAGCGCTCGGTGGCCTTCTCGATGCCCACGAGGCCCAACAGGTCCACCGCGCGCTCCCGGACGCCGCGGGCCGTGAGCTTTGGCTCGGCCGCGCGGACCACTTCGCCGACTTGGAACCCGACTGTGAACACCGGGTCGAGGGCCGCGACGGGATCCTGGAAGACCATGCCGATCTGCCGTCCCCGCACCGCGCGGATTGCCTTCTCACTCAGCGCCAGCAGTTCTCGTCCGCGGTAGCGCACCGACCCTGAGACGGTGGCGTTCTTGGGCAGCAGACCGAGGATCGACATGGCGGTTACCGTCTTGCCCGACCCGGATTCGCCGACGATGGCGACCACCTCGCCTCGCTCCACCTCGAACGAGGCGGCTTTGACACCCATGTGTGGCTGGCCGTCGACGTCGAAGCGAACGGCGAGGTCGCGGATCGTGAGGAGGCTATTCTCCTCGGTGTGGGTGGATGTCACGGGGTTGGCCGTCCTGTGGTGCCCTGGGTGGCATCACGCGCATGTTTGTGAGCCTCCCAGGCGGCGAGCATCTGATTGTGCTGGTTCTGAATCCAGACGAGGTAATCGCGGCCATTGGTCAGCCGCAAACGGGCGTGATGCTCATCGGGTTCGAGATGGGCGATGGCTTCATCGATCACCTCGATCTCCCGGTCGAAGAAGCGCCGCTCGTTGGCGAGGAAGGAACCCCACGGGTCGTCTTCCGCCTTGAAGTAGTGCCGGCGGTCCCCCGGAACCGAATGCTGACGAATGAACCGCGTGTCGACCAGGCGTCTGGTCGAGATAGACACGGCGCCGGCGCTGGCGTGGAGCACCGTGGCGAGATCGGCCGCCGAGATGAACGGTCGGTCCATGACCATGAGGTAGCCGAGCACCCGCCCATCCATGCGAGAGGTACCGGCCATCTCCCAAATCAAGCTCAGATCCTCGGCGAACTGGCGGCGGTACTCCTCACGAGCGTTGGGGGTGGGATCGGTGGACGGGGGTGTGGTCATTGCTGCCGCCTTGGATCGAACGCCGCCCGCAAACCTTCGCCGAGAACAATGACGGCGAGGACGGTGACGGCCAGGAAGATGGAGGGATACAGGAGCATATGTGGTGACGTCTGGAAGTGACGCGATCCTGCCGCGATCTGCAGGCCCCATGAGATCGCCGGTGGCTGCAGCCCCACGCCTAGATATGTCAACGTGGATTCGGCGATGATGACCGCGCCCACGGAGATGGTCGCGAAGATCAGGACCGGCGAGATCGCGTTCGGCAGCACGTAGCGGGTGACGATCCGCAGCCGCGTCAGCCCCATCGTCGTGGCCGCCAACACATAGTCGAGTGAGGCCACGGACCTCACAGAACTGCGCACCAGCCGCGCCATCGTCGGCCATCCAAACAAGCCCAGCACCATGGCGACGGCGAGCGTGTCACGGTGTCCCACGGAGTTGAGGACCACGATGGCGCCAAGAATGAACGGGAAACCGAGGAATACGTCCGTGATGCGGGAGATCACCTGATCGGCGATACGGCCGTAGAAGCCGGCGACGGTTCCCACGATGAGGGCGATGGTGACGGAGATCGCGGTCGCGGTCAGACCGACGGCGATAGAGGACCTGGCGCCGCAAATGACATTCGCGTACACGTCGCAGCCTTGGGTGTCGAAACCGAAGGGATGGCCGGGCGCGGGAGGGTCGGCGCTGCGGTGCAGGTCACAGAGACGGGGATCGCCGTTCCCGAAGAGTCCAGCGAACACGGCAGGGAAGAGCGACACGACCAATTCGAGCACGATCACCGCGGTAGGAATGACAAAGGTCCATTCCCTCCTCAGCCGCCGCGCGCCCGATCGGCGGGTGGGAATGGCCGGGCCATCGAGGAGATCGGGATCAAGCACGGCGCAACCTCGGATCGAGCCCAACATGGATGATATCCACGCCCACGCTGGTCAGGAGAAAGATGAGGATGAGGGCGGTCGATACTCCCACCACCGTGGGCCCCTCGTGGGTGCGGATGGCGTCGAAGAGCAGATTGCCGATGCCGGGGAGATTGAAGATCCCCTCGATCACCACGGTGCCGCCCAGGAGGTATCCGAGGTCGGTTGCCAGGTAGGTCGAGGCCGGGATGAGGGAATTGCGCAGGACATGCAATCCCACCACCCGGCCAGGGCCGAAGCCTTTGGCGCGCGCTGAGCGCACATAGTCCGCACCGAGGTTGTCTATCATTGCCCCGCGCATGAGCCGAGAGACCGCCGAGAGACCGAAG
This sequence comes from Bifidobacteriaceae bacterium, assembly GCA_031266115.1. Taxonomy (GTDB): domain Bacteria; phylum Actinomycetota; class Actinomycetes; order Actinomycetales; family WQXJ01; genus JAIRRT01. The sequence continues at coordinate 1,560 of JAISBQ010000182.1, read as the reverse complement.
ATCGCGATGACCGCGGCGGGCATGATGTAGGAGGTGGGCCATCCGGCGCGCACCCCGGCGACGGGCAGCCACCCGAGCCCAACACCGAAGAACTGCTGGACGAGCACGCCGAGGACAAAGATCGGGACACAGCTGGTCAAGACCGTCACAGCGAGGAGCCCGTGATCGACGGCCGTCCCCTTTGTCAACGCCTGGACAACGCCGATCGCCAGCCCCACCACGATCTCTAGGGCCCATGCGGTCAGCGCCAGGGCGATGGTGACCGGCCACCGCGACGCCATGAGGGATCCGACGGCGCGCCCGGTGAAATCCGTGCCGAGATCGCCGTGGAACAGACCGCCGAGGTAGGTGAGGTATTGCTGCCAGACGGGAGCGTCCAGGTGGTAAGCGGCGCGCAGAGTGGCGACGGTGGCGGGGTCGAGTGGTTTGTCGCCGGCAAGCGCGCGGATCGGATCGCCTGGCAGGGCGAACACTGCCAGATAGATGATGAAGGTCACTCCTAGGAACACGACGGCCAGGGCGCCGGCGCGGCTGGCCACGCGCGCCAGAAACCTCATGGTGCTAACCGCCCGGCGAGGTGGAACGCCGCGGCGAGGATCGCACCGTACTGCACGCCGACCAGCGCGTTGATCGCGATGGGGTCAGAGTGGTCGGCCTCGGCCGCTTCAGCCTGCCACTCGCTGTAGCGCTCCTCCATCTCGGCTGCGAGACTCGCCACGTGTGGCGTGGGGGCGGGTGTGGACGTCATCGTCCGCAGCATCATGCCCCCGTAGCGTAGGCGGTACATCCGGACGGTGTCCTCACAACCGAAGCGCTCGGCCGCGGTCGCGGGCCGCGCCGCATCGGGATGGGTGGCCCGCGCAAGGCTGACCGTCGCCGCGTCCCGCATCATCTGAGCGAACGCCGCCGCCCCATGGGCGAGCGGCGCGGTCCAATCCACCAGGTCGCCGGCCGATTCCCGCATGTGGGTGAGGACCGCGGCCAGGTGGGCGGTCTGTTCGCCGGTGCGGCGCAGGACGCTGGCGTAGCTTTCGCTGGTCTGATGTGTATCCGACACGTCCGGTGAGCGCCAGTACGGCAACTCGGCGATCAAAGTGAGCGACCCGTATGTCTGGCGGGCGTAGCTCCCCGAAGAGGTTCCGCCGGAGCCCGGCGGATAGGGATCGACGCCGAGGGCTTCAAGCCACTCGTAGGCTTCCTCCAACGCAGGCTCCGCGAAGACCGCCGGCGCGTACGGCCGCAGGTATCCGGCCTCTGGTTCACCCTCGTTGAGGGGTATGCCCAGGTGGCGTGGGATCCGGTGAAGCACGGGGTACAGCGCCGGTTCGTCGCGTGACAGGTAGTAATAGACACCGCCCATCTCGCTGTTGTGCAGGGCGACGTACAGGTCCGGCTCCGTGAGATCGATGGCGTCGCGTAGCGCCCGGGTCTCGGGCAGCATGGCATCGAAGGCGGCCTTCTTGTAGAAAAAGGGGAACGTCCATTCCACCTGGTCGTCGGCGGCTGGACGGAAGAAGTGCCGGCTGTAATGCCCTCGATCCTCCGGGTGGGCGAACCAAC
>JAISBQ010000166.1 GCA_031266115.1 Bifidobacteriaceae bacterium | reverse complement strand
AGGGCGCCAGCCTCAATCTCGGCGGCGAGGTCGAATTGGGCAGCGTCGAGATGGGTCTCGCGGTCGGGCCGATAAGACCAGACCGAGCGCCCGGCAGACGAATCGATGATGAGAATCTCGTCCGCCGGGCGCTCGGGTGTGCCGATCTCGTCGGGGATCGCCAGGCGCGCGATGCCGTCGGCCGGCGCGTTCGCCGTCAACGCGCGGGACGCCATCGTCCGTCCCTGGAAGTCCACTCGCCGCACCATCACCGTCTCGCTACGGGCACGGCGCCCGTCGTTGACGATGACGAGCTCGAGTCCGGCACTTCCTGCAGGGTTGAAAGTGCCGCCCGGCGCAATCGGCTGGACCGTCACGAGTAGTTCGGCAAAAGCCCGCTGCAGCGCATACCACGCAGGCTTTTCGATTCCCGCGTAATCGACGGCCGACCAGCTGATGGCCGGCCAGCAATCGTTCAGCTGCCACACGATCATTCCGCCACAGCGTTCGCGGCTGCGCAGCCACTCGACGCCCACGCCAACAGCCCGCGCCTGGACAAGTTGCGCGGCGAAATGCCACGGTGAACCATCTTGTGGGATCGGAAAGTGTGGCTGCAGGCCGCGCGTCAGCTTGTGCATGCCGTCGATCGCTCGCATGTGATGGCGGGTCAACGGCGAATGGGGCCCTGGGCGCTCGCCCGGAACCGCGGCCCGCAGCGTGGTCCACGCCGGCGGCCCACACCAGCCCATCTCCACCACAAATGCCGGATCCCGGTCCCGATAGTGCGCATAGTCGACATCGTTCCAGGCGTCCCACAAGTTGGCCGTGCCGCGGGCGTCGAGTTCGGGATCGATATCTATCGCCCCGGACCACGGGGCATTTGGCACATAGGGCGTGGTCGGATCGAGTTTGGCGACGATTCCGGGCAGTAGGTCGAGGTAGTACCGCCCGCCCCAACCGCGATCTGCCATCTGATCGGCCCACCCCCAGTGGTGTCGCCCCAGCACCGTCTCGTTGCCACCGCACCACAGGATCAGGCAGGGATGGGCGCTCATCCGCGTAACCGCTTGTTCCGCCTCACGCGTGACTAACGCGACCGTCTCGGCATCCTCTGAGTAGGCGGAGCAGGCGAAGAGGAAGTCGTGCCACACGAGCACGCCGCGCTCATCGCACGCGTCGAGGAATTCGGTGGACACAAAGTGTCCACCTCCCCAGATGCGCAGCAGATTGGCGTTACCCTCGACCGCTTGATCGATCCTGGCCGCGATCCGCGTCTCACGGGAGGGAAACGTATCGTCCGGAATCCAGTTGTATCCCTTGATCTTGACGCGTTTCCCATTCACCCAGATTTCCCAACGCGCACCCGCCGCATCCGGCTCCTCGCGAATCTCTACCGAGCGCAGGCCCAGGCGCGTCTCGCCCGTGTCCAACACCCGCCCGTGTCGCCGCAGCTCAGTCCGCAGGCAGTAGAGCACCGGGGATCCCATCCCGACCGGCCACCACAGGTTAGGCTCCTCGACGGTCAGGACAATGACGCCCTGTCCCTCGTCGATGCCCGCGTCTCCCCGCGCGACGGGGGTTCCGGACGGGTCGAGCAGGACGCCATGGACCGTCGCCCCCTCCGGCGCGTCCACCCCGATGTGAACCGCCACGTTGGCGCAGGCGAATCCGGCGCCGAACGTCACAAGCGGGCGCACATGATCGATTCGCCCAATGAAGGTCTCGAGTCGAATGTCCCGCCAGATTCCGGCGGTGACAAAGTGTGGACCCCAATCCCACCCAAAGTTCGAGGCGGACTTGCGTACGTGTGCGTAAGGCTCGTCGTATGGGCTGGGCAGCGGTCCTCGCTCACGTTCGTGGCGAAGTGCCGCATCCCACGGTGAGTCGAAGCGAATCTCAATGGTGTTGAGTCCCGGCGTCAGTACGTCATCGACGCTCCAGCGATAGGCCACGTGTTGGTCCCGCGCATGCCCGATGGTCTGACCGTTGACGATGACGGTGGCGACAGTATCCAGCCCATCGGCCACCAGGTCCGTCGTGGCGCCAGGCGTGGGGTCCCATTCGAAGGTCCGCCGGTAGGCCCACTGCGAGTGTCCCACCCAGAACTGCGCCAGTTCGCCCCATCCGGTGTCGAGATCGGGCAGGATTCCCGCGGCCATGAGTGCTGTGTGGACTTCGCCGGGGACGGTGGCGCCGATCGGGGTTGTTCGCGCGGCCTCGGGTGTGGTGGACGGTCCGTCGATCCAGCTCAGTTCCCACGTTCCGGCCAGGCCGGCCACAGTTCTGGTCGTCGTGAAGGGTTCACGGGTCAGCGTCATCCCTTCACCGCCCCGGCAACCAGCGCCTCCTGCATGCGCTTGGACATCAACGAATAGGCGATGTAGACGGGAAGCAGGGTCAGCACCGTTCCGGCAGCCAGGACGCCGTAGTTTGTCGAATCAGAGATCAACGTCGGCAGGGCGACCTGGACCGTCCGAGTAGCCGGCGCGGTGCCGGTGATGGTGAGAGAGAACAAGTACTCGTTCCAGAACGTGAGCAGTTGAAGGATCATCACGCTGACAATCCCTGGCCGGGCGATGGGAACAAACACCCGTGTGAGCGTGTGCCAGTGACCGGCTCCGTCCAATGCCGCCGATTCCACCAGTTCTCGCGGCACGGTTCTCATGAATTGGGTCAGCAGGAGCACCGAGAGCGGCAGTGCCGAGGCCGGCAGGTACAGCATCTGGAACTCCCGTGTGAAGAAGAGTCCCATGTGGATGGCGAGAATCACCGTCGGGATCAACGCGGCAAACGGTGGGATGAGGAATCCGGCGGCGAATGCGTTCGTGATGATCCGCGACAACCGGCCCTCGCCGCGCGCGAGAGCATAGGAAGCTGGAACAGCGAGAAGCAGGGTCAGGGCGATCGCGACGGCGCAGATGAGTACGGAATTGAGTAGTGCACGGCCAAGCGCGGCACTATTCCACGCGGTGGCAAAATTCTCCCACAGCCATGTCGCGGGAATCGCGAAGGGGCGGATGAAGATCTCGATGTTCGTCTTCAGCGCGCTGACCACGAGATAGTAGATCGGAGCGGCGAGAAGCAGGGCGTAGAGCCAGGACAGGACAGTTGCCACAGGACTGCGCTCGCGGCGGGGGCCGCGACCTCGGCGGCGCGATGCCATCATATCCGTTCCTTCCTATCGCGAAAGACCCTGTTGATAATGCCCATTCCCGCCACACCGACCACCAGAAGGAAGACACCGACCACTTGCGAATACCCGAGATCCTGCTGAGAGAACGCCTTGGCGTAGACCAAATAGGACAGCGTGGTGGTGGAGGTTCCAGGACCGCCGTGGGTCAACAGCAGGATCAAGGCGGCTGATGTGAATGCCGTCCAGAGGAATTGGAGGGTGGTCAACGTGCTCGCATAGTCCTTGACCATGGGGAACGCGATCTGCCACATGGTGCGGAAACGTCCGGCCCCATCGATCTGGGCGGCCTCGATAACCTCGGCCGGCAGGCTCGACAGCCGGGCGGAGAACAGCACCGCGGTCCACCCCACGCCCCGCCACAGGTCGATGGTGATCAGGCTGGCGAGCGCTGTGGCCGGGTCCGCCAGCCACGGTCGAATCAGGCTGTCGAGTCCGAGAAGATCGAGGAGACCGTTGACTCCACCATTCGGAGACATCATCCCGTAGAAGATCATGCCCGTGATCGAAATGGAGATGAGACCGGGTGAGAAGTAGAGAATCGACAAGAGCCGGTGGCCACGAGGACGTGAATTCAAGTGATATCCGAGCATGAAAGACAGCGGGATCATGACGGGGACGGCAATACCCACCTGGACGGCGGAGTTGACGATGGCGGCGCGAAACACCGGATCGGCAAACACCCGCGCAACATTCTCCAACCCTACGAAGCTCGGCTGATAGATGAGACCCTTCCAGCTCAGGGTGGCGATGACGAACATCGCCAGGAGTGGCCCAATCGAAAAGAACGCGAACCAGGCGAGCGACGGGGCGGTGAACCAAAGAATCTTTCGCGAACGCAGGTGCGCCCGACCCTTGGCTGCGCTCGGGCGTGGCGGGGCAGCCTTCGCGGGAGCATTGGTGGTCATCATCATGAAACCTCGGGGCGGCGACGGGGGCCACGTCGCACGACGTGGCCCCCGTCACGGATTTGCGAGAACAGGTCAGCCTTGCGTGGCCGCGTCGAGGCCAGAGCAGATCGCATCGGGCGTCGCCGAGCCATAGGCACCGGCGAGCACCGCGATGATCGGATCGGATGCCGATCCAATCCATACGTCCGGCATCACGGCATAGCTGACGATCGAGTCGAGATCGAGCGCTTGGGCGAGCAGCGGGTTGGTGGCGTAGGACGCGAAGTCGCCGGTGACGGGAGGAAGAATGCTGGCTGTGGTGATGAAATCGCCCACATTCTGATCCTCATAGAAGGCCTGAACGAGTTGGCGAACCATGTCGATCTTCTCGGGCTGCGCGCCTTGCTTGGTGATCATGAAGCCGACACCCGTGAAGCCTTGCAGTGAACTCGGCTTGTCGAACACGGACTCGCCCGGAATCCCGAGCCCGCCGAGCGTGGTGCGCTCCTCGACGCCTGTTCCGGCATCGACCGCGCCGGCGTACGCCCACGAGCCGGCGGACATGATGGCAGCCTTCTCCGAGTAGTAGATGGCGTACATGTCGTCAGCCGTCAGGCCAGCCACGTTGTCGACAAAGACCCCGGCGTCGCGCAGGTCGGTGAAGAGTTGAATGCCCTTCATGACCGACTCGCTGTCGCAGTAGCCGCCGTTCGACATGACATCCTTCATGGCGGCCGGATCGGTGTAGGACTGCGCGATCTGGTAGAAGAGCTTCTGCCCGGTCCAGTCGCTTCCTCCCACCACCAGGGGATCGCTGCCGGCCGCGCGCAGCTTCTCGGCCGCGGCGATGAGGTCATCCGTGGTAGCAGGGATGGCATCGACACCAGCCTTGGCCAGAAGGTCGGTGTTGTACCAGACCGGCCACGAGAACCCCGAGAACGGCAAACCCTGGAGGGCACCATCGGGCTCACCGCCAACGCGCCATTCGTCCAGGGCATCGGGTTTCATTGCCTCGCCAAGACCCCATTCCGCGAGATACGGCTCAGCGTCGACGGTGACGCCGGCGTCGAGCCACCCGAGGGTCTTGTCGAAGAGGTTGACAATGACCAGGTCCGGCGCTTGGTTCGCGGCGACCATGGTCTCGACCTGGTCATCGATCGTCTCAAGACCCTCGGTGATCTCAAGGGCGATGCCCGTCTCGGCAGTGAAGGCGTCGAAGACGCGCTGCTGGGATTCCGCCTCGGGGCTTCCGGAAGCCCAGCGGGTGACGACGTTCAGGGCGCCGCCAGATGAGGTGGTGTCCTCGGTGAGGGCTTCATCGGTGTCAGGGGTTTGGGTCTCGGTGGTCGACGCAGGGCTGTCGTCGCTCGCCTCGGGGCTGTCCGTGCCGCCTGAGCACGCACCGAGGACGAAGGTGAAGGCGATTGCTGCCGTCAGTGGCACATGCCGCCTGAGTGGCTTGAGGTGCACAATGGGCTCCTTTGCTCGATCGGGAAGGGGCGTCCTTGGCACCCTCCACGGGCGAGTATCACAGGCAGGAGCAGCGATGTCAACTCTTTCATTACTAATCTATGTATTGCTCGATCCTCGGGAGATCAGCTCAGCTGGCGTCGCGCGCACCACTCCTGGGGCTCCGCCCGCCAGGACATCCACCAGCGTCTCGGCCGCCAGGACCCCCGACGCCTGGACGTCGTGACTGACCGCACTGAGCGGCGGGGACGCGAGCTGACACTGAGCCGAATCGTCCCAGGCGACGAGCGAGAGATCGGCCGGGACGTTAAGACCGAGCTGAGCCGCCTGACTGAGGGCACCGAGCGCCATGACGTCGTTGTCGAACACCAGCGCCGTCGGCCGGTCCTCCAGCCCAGCCAGATCGACGATGGCGCGTTCGCCGGCCGCCCACGAGTAGTCACCGCCGAAGCTCGTGGTTCGCAGCCCACACTCGGCCGCCGCCTCGGCGAAAACCCGCCCGCGCAGGATTGTGTGTGCCATCTCGGCGGGGCCACACACATGGCCGATGTGCTCGTGTCCCGTCGCGGCCAACGCCCCAACCAGGGTGCGCATCGCGACATCGTCCTGAAGCCACACCGTCGCCAGCCCGTCCGCGGTCTCAGGGTCCGAAATCGCGACAGCAGGTATGCCCAGGTCCTTGACGAGAGTGACACGCTCATCCCCGGGCAGAAGGTCGATCAGGATGACCGCCTGGACCTGCTGGTCACGGACCCACGCACGGATCCTCTCGCCAGCCTGTCCCACGGTGGCAACCACCTGAAGCAACACACAGATGCCACGCGGCACGAGGATCTGCTCCATCCCGGCGATGAACTCGGGGAAGAACGGCTCGGCACCCAACACCTCCGCGTCTCTCACCAAGGCCAACCCCACAGGGAGAACCCCGCCATCGTGCGCGCCCTCGCCTCGACCGGTCTCGCTCATCGGTGTCCCATCCATTCGTGCAGATTCGCCTCCGTATGATGTTGCGCGCAAACACTATCCCCGTGATCGATCGGAGTCCTGCGTGGGCCGGCGAGAGACCGTGCAATCGGGGCCGGGCAGCCGTGCCCTCGTCGTCGACATCATCCGGTCATCCGGGCCGGTCAGCCGCGTAGAACTGGTCGAGGCCACAGGCCTGACCCAACCGACCATCTCCAATATCGTCCGCGGCCTCATCGCGGATGGCGTGGTCTGCGAAACCGGGGCCACGGTCGCCACCGGCGGCAAACCGCGGACCATGCTCGCCATCAACTCTCGCGTCGCCTACGGGGTTGGCGTCCACCTGGGAATGGACGCCGTCACCTGTGTGGTGACCAACACGCGCGGAGGCATGGTCGGACGCCAACTCATCGGCCTGGACCTCGACGCGAGGCACGATCTGCCCATCATTCGTCTCACCGACCTGTGCCGGAACACCATCGAGATGCTCGGCCTGCCCCCCGGGTCCGTCGCAGGCATGACCGTCGCGGGCCGCGGCCTCGTTGACGCCAAACGAGGCCTCTTGCCGTCGCTGCAGGACGCAGTCTCGTGGAACGGCCTGCATCTACGCTCCGGGCTGGCCAGCACGCTGGACTTCCCTGTACTCGTCGCGTCCAACGCGGCCGCAGCGACCGTCGGTGAGTTCTGGGTCCGCCAGATCTCGCGGGAGCGCACGTTTGGGTGTCTCTATATGGGCACGAGTATCAGTTCGGGTGTCGTGTTGGACGGCGCCCTGCACCGCGGGGCGAGTTCCAACGCCGGCCAGATCGGCCACGTCGCCGTGGAGCGCCACGGCGCGCCGTGCGAGTGCGGCAACCGTGGATGCCTCAACCTGTACGCCGCCCCCCCGGCCATGGCCGAGGTCGCGCGTTCGACCCCCGATCTTGTCTCTCGACTCGGGATTCGCAAGGACGAAACCTCCGCCAGAGCGTTCGACATCCTCGCCCGCGCCGCCATCTACGGCGACGACCAGGCCAGAGCCATCCTCGACAGTTCCGCCGCGATGTTGG
>JAISBQ010000046.1 GCA_031266115.1 Bifidobacteriaceae bacterium | reverse complement strand
CTTCGACGCCGCGGAGATCACAGACCAACCGTTCCTGACGCAGCAGCGCGTGCGGCTGACATGGGGGTTCGCACCGAAGGACGTCGACCTCCACCTGGTGGGCCCCGATGGCACCGGTGGGACCTGCCACGTGTATTTCGACGACATGCAGTGCATCAACGGCGATGGGCTCAAGGTGGCGTCCCTTGATCGTGATGACACCGATTCGTTCGGACCGGAGACCATCACCGTGTGGCACACGCGCCAGATTTCGGGTACTTATCGCGTGTACCTCCACGATTTCACGAACCGGGCGTCGAGTTCGAGCTCCGCCCTTGGAGGGTCGGACGCGACCGTGGGGCTTTTCGCTGGGCTGGTCGGTTCGTTCGCTGTGAAGCTATTGACGGTCCCGAACTCTTCCGGAACCGTGTGGGCGGCGTTCGAGTTTACGGTGGCTGGTGGCAAGGTCACCTCGACACGAGACCTGGGATCCATGTCGTATGAGCGAACTGCCGGGCGCGTGGGCACCATGGCTATGTCCTCGCGGGCGGATGCCGCTCGGGTTCAGCGCGACCTTGCGCGGATTTACGCCGATCTGGCAGGCTCGGACGCACGCGGCCGCGCCAAGCCCGCTGCGGAGCCCACCCATTGAAGGGAGACACCCTGATGTCTGATCGAATGCCGTGGTGCCGAGGGATTGGCGCGTGGGTGGTGGCATGTTCGGTGGCGGTGATGGGGGCTCTGGCCCCGATTGCCGGTGGCCAGAGCGTGGCCGCGGCGGCCGATGGCGTGGCTGTTGATCGATGCCAACCTCGGACACCTGAGGCCCCATCGCCGGACTGGACGGAGTTGTCCGATGCCGAGATCGCTACGTGGATCGAGTGGGGAGGCGCGGACGAGGTCAGCGTGAAGGCCTGGCGGCTCCTGGGCGAGCGTTTCGTCGCGGCGTGGCGTGCGCGTCTTGCCGGGGACGATGAGTTGGGGCGCGTGGTGGTGGGCGTGCACAATCTGCAGGATTCCGAGGTGGAGTCACTCAAGGAGTTGCTCCGGCCCCTCAGTGGGGGGCCGGTCGAGGTGGCGAACCGCAGCTTCTCTCGCGCCGAGTTCACCGACTTCCGGAAGAAGGTCTGGAACACGATCGAGGCCACCGGCGGGTGGTCCAGCCATGGGACGCGCGATCACGCGGGCCTGGTTGAGGTGATGGTGCTGGAGGAATGCATGGGCAAGGTCCGGGATGCGCTCGTGGCTGCGACCGGCCGCGCGCCCATCGAAGGTGCTGATGCGACCGCGGCGCTCAAGGCCGTCGGGCATCTGAATCCGCTCCCGCAGATCGAAGGGTGGACGGCGGCCGATGGGAAACCGGCCGTGGTGCTGTATCCCGGTGAGGTGACTGCCGCGCTGGACTACGCCACCGCCGTCATGCCCCTCCCCGGCGTGCCCACGACCGACGACATGAAGAAGTCCCCACGCGTGAGTTCCACCGCCAAGATTTCCGGCCACGCGCGCGTGAAGACATCGGCGAAGGCGACGGTGAAGGTCAAGGTCACAGTGCCGGGCACCGCCAAGCCGACAGGCAAGGTCGTGGTCTCCTGGGGTAAGAACGCCAAGAGCCTCAAGGCATCCAAGACCGTCCGGGTGAAGAAGTCGGCCCGCGGAACCGTCACGGTCCGCCTTCCCAAGCTCGCCAAGGGCACCTACGTGGTGACCGCCCGCTTCACCCCCACGGACTCATCGGTCACCGCATCGATCGCATCGAAACTCAAGCTCCGGGTGATCTAGCGGATCCGCCGCCCGCCCCGCCCGCCCCGACACACAAGAGAGAGGACCGGCTGCCGTCAGGCGGCGGCCGCGGCGTCGCTCTTGATTACCTCGACCGTCTCCCTGGCGATCTCCAGTTCCTCGTTGGTGGCGACTATCCACACCTGGACGTCGGCATCGTCGGGGGAAATCCGCGTCGATACCCCGCCGCGTACGCCATCGTTCAACGCTGGATCCACGGCGATGCCCAAACGCTCAAGGCCTGCGCAACACGCGGCGCGAACAACGTCATCGTTCTCCCCGATTCCGGCCGTGAAGGCGATGGCGTCCACGCGACCCAACTGGGCGTAATACGACCCGATATACCCCTTGACCCGGTGCGTGAACGTGTCCAGCGCAATCCGCGCATCCCCATCGCCCTCGGCCACCCGGCGGTGAATGTCCCGCATGTCCGGGGAGCCGCCCAATCCCAATAGGCCCGATTGCTTGTTGCACATCGCATCCAGATCGTCAAAGTCCATGCCCGCCTGACGGTGCAGGTAGAACAGGATCGCCGGATCGACATCGCCACAGCGTGTCGCCATGACCAGACCCTCCAAGGGAGTCAACCCCATCGACGTCTCGACGGATCTCCCGCCCCGGACCGCACACATGGACCCCCCACCCCCAATGTGGATGACGATGACGTTCACGTCCTCAGGTCGCCGCCCCATGAGTTCAGCGGTCTTCCGCGAGACATGGCGGTGCGAGGTGCCATGCATCCCATAGCGGCGGATCTTGTGTTCCGCGGCAAGCTCACGGGGGATCGCATAGGTGTAGGCCTCGGGAGGCAGCGTGCGGTGGAAAGCCGTGTCGAAGACGGCGACATGGGGAAGGTGAGGCAGTGCACGCTGCGCCGCCTCAATGCCGGCCAAGTTGGGCGGGTTGTGGAGGGGGGCAAGCACGGACAGCTCGGCGATCATGGCCTTGACCTCGGGTGTGGCGATCGCCGGCGCCGAATACACATCGCCGCCTTGCACCACGCGGTGGCCCACACCGACGAGGCCCGCCTCATCCAACGCGGGGCCGTGGCGCCGGAACATCTCCATGACCTGTTCCATCCCGCTGGTGTGGTCGGGAATGTGGAGGGCCACCTCGGTTTCGGCGCCGTTCGCCTTGTGGGTCACAGACGAGACGTCCTGACCGATCCGCTCGACCAACCCGGACGCCAGACAGGTTTCCGCCTCTACGTCGAGGAGTTGGTACTTGATGGACGTGGAGCCGGCGTTGATGACGAACACGGTGGTGGCCATGGTGAGGAATCCCTTCGTGAATGCTGAGAAGTGTCGCGAGCGGGAGCGGCCGTCAGCGCTGGGCCTGAATTGCGGTGATGAGAATGGTGTTGACGATGTCGGGCACGGTCGCCCCCCGCGACAGGTCGTTGACCGGCTTGTTCAAGCCTTGGAGCACCGGTCCGATGGCGAGGGCGCCGGAGGAACGCTGGACTGCCTTGTACGCGATGTTCCCCGCGTCGAGGTCCGGGAAGATCAGCACGGTCGCCCGGCCCGCCACCGGTGAACCGGGCATCTTGCTCGCGGCGACGGCCGGATCGACCGCGGCATCGTATTGGATGGGTCCTTCGACAAGGAGCCCCGGGTCGCGCTCGGTGACCAGCGCGACCGCTTCGCGAACGGCATCGACATCCGGTCCTGCCCCTGAAGCCCCCGTGGAATACGAGAGCATCGCTACACGCGGTTCCACTCCGAACGCTGCCGCGGTCGCCGCGGAGGAGATGGCCGTGTCGGCCAACTGGGCGGGCGTCGGGTTGGGATTGACGGCACAATCGCCAAACACGAGGACTTTGTCCGCCAACGCCATGAGGAACACCGAGGAGACAACCTGGACTCCGGGGGCCGTCTTGATGATCTGGAACGCGGGCCGGATGGTGTCCGCGGTGGTGTGGGAAGCGCCCGAGACCATCCCGTCCGCTTCCCCCATCTGCACCATCATGGTCCCGAAGACAGTGGGTGCGGCGAGCTGGGTGCGGGCCGCCTCGACCGTGAGACCCTTGGCCTTGCGAATCTCCGCCATTTCGCGGGCGTAGCGGTCCAGCGTCGCCTCATCGCGGATATCGACGATGCCGGTTCCTCCCAGATCGATGCCGAGCGCCCTCGCGTGGCGGCGGACATCGGCCGGGACGCCGAGGATGCTCACCGCGGCTGCGCGCAGCTCGACGACCCGTGCGGCCGCTCGCAAGACGCGCGGGTCGGAGCCCTCGGGAAGCACGATGTGGCGCAGGTCGGACTGCGCGCGCTCCAGCATCGAGTACTCGAAGCTGCGGGGGGTGACGATGGTCGAGGTGTGGTTCATCACCAACTCAGCGACGTCATCGGCGGCCACATTCTCGCGATAGGTGGACAACCCGGCCGTGATCTTGCGGGTGGCGCGGGGCTCGATGTGCCCGATCACGGACCCGGCGCGGGTGCCGGTGCCGAAGGAGCCGAGGGAGGTCCTGATGATCGGCACGGACGCACCGATGCCTCGAATCAGGCGGATCATGGCTGGTGGAGGGACGAAACCACCGGTCAGGACGATCCCGGCCAGTGACGGGAACCCTTCGGCCGCGTGGGCGGTGATCAGGGCGAGCAGGAGCGCGTGGCGATCGCCGGGAGTGATGACCACGGCGCCATCGGCCAGGCGTTCGATGAGGTGCTCGGACTCCATGGCGCCGATGATCAGGTGGAGCGCCTCCTCGTCGAGCAGGCGCTCGTCGCCGCTGAGCAGGTCGCCCTCCACGGCGTCCATGACCGCGCGCACTGTGGGGGCGGAGACGAGCCGGTTCTCGGGGATCGCGTAGGTGGGCATGGGCAGCGCGGCGAGGGCATCGCGTACCTTGGCGAGATAGTCGTGTTCGCAGCGGTTGGCGATGGTGGTCAGCACAGTGGCGTGGTATTCGGCGAAGGTACTCAGGGCGATGTCCACCGCGGTGCGGACCGTGGCTGGCCGGCGCCCTTGGGCGTTGACGACGAGGGCCACGGGCGCGGCGAGATCGGCGGCGATCCGGGCGTTCAGCGCCAGCTCGGAGGCCTCACCCACGTCGGTGTAGTCCGTCCCGAGGACCACGACGGCGTCGCAGCGCCGAGCGACGGTGAGGTACCGCTCCAGGATGCGGCCGTGGGCTTCGGACGGATTGGCGTGGATGTCGGCATAGGTGACACCGAGTATCTCGTCCCAGGTGAGGGGCGCTGTGGCCTGGCCGCGCAACACTTCCGCCGCCGGGTCGGGCTCGTTGAGGCGGTGGGCGATGGGTCGGAAGACGCCCACGATGGCACCCCGCTCGCCGAGAGATTCGGCGATCCCCAACGCGACGACGGACTTGATGGAATCGCCCTGCGTCGAGGCGACATAGATGCTGTGAACCACGAGTTGGCCAGCCCTTTCAATGAGCCCGGACGGTGACTGGGTGCCCGGTGAAGCGGCAGGGCTCGGGTTTTCGCTGGCTCAGCGCTCTTGCCGGCCAGGCCCTGGCGCCCGACGCCCAAGGGTACTCCACGTGCCCGTGTCATTGAGGAAGAGGTTTCGCGCATCAATTCAGCCCATCTGACCCAGATCTGCCCGTGGGAGTATGCGAAACCTCGCCCAGGGTGTGAACGGCCACGGCTTCGCGGCAGCACGGGGTCGGTCCAGCGCGCCCATTACCCTGGGTCTCGTGACTTCAGCCCACCGTCCCGTCGTGGTTGTCGATTACGGCGCCCAATACGCTCAGCTGATCGCCCGGCGGGTGCGCGAGGCCCACGTGTATTCCGAGATCGTTCCCCACACGTGGTCGGTGGAGCGGATTCTCGCCCGTGAGCCGGCTGCGATCATCCTGTCCGGCGGCCCCGCCAGCGTGTATGCGCCCGGCGCCCCCCAGGTGGACCCCGCCCTGTTCGAGGCCGGCGTTCCCGTCCTCGGCATCTGCTACGGCTTCCAGGCGATGGCGCACGTACTGGGCGGCGATGTCGATGCCGCCGCCACCGGCGAGTACGGCCATGCCAGCGCCCACATCGGCGCCCCCGGCACCCTCCTCGCCGGCTCCCCGGCCGAACAGTCGGTGTGGATGTCCCACGGTGTGGCGGTCACCCAGCCACCCGAGGGTTTCGAGGTGCTCGCCGCCACCCCGGGCGCTCCGGTTGCCGCGTTCGAAGATCGGTCCCGCCGCCTGTTTGGCGTCCAGTGGCATCCGGAGGTTCGCCACACGCCGTTAGGGCAGCGCGCCATCGAACACTTCCTGTATTCCGGTGCCGGGCTGACGCCGGATTGGACGCCGGGGTCCATCCTCGCCGAGCAGGTGGCCGCGATCCGCGCCCAGGTGGGCGATGGCCGCGCGATCTGCGGCCTGTCCGGTGGTGTCGATTCGGCCGTCGCCGCGGCGCTGGTCCAGCGGGCCATCGGCGACCGGTTGACCTGCGTGTTCGTGGACCACGGTCTGCTGCGGGCTGGTGAACGCGATCAGGTGGAGCGTGATTTCGTCGCCGTCACCGGTGCCCGCCTCGTCGTGAGCGACGCCGCGGATGTGTTCCTGGAGGCTTTGCGCGGGGTGGCTGACCCGGAGACCAAGCGAAAGATCATCGGCCGGGAGTTCATCCGGGCTTTCGAGGCGGCCGCCAGATCGGCCGTCGCGGATCACCCCGACGATGACGCCAATCCCGTCCGCTTCCTCGTCCAGGGAACGCTCTACCCAGATGTGGTGGAATCCGGTGGCGGCGAGGGCGCCGCCACCATCAAGTCTCACCACAACGTGGGCGGGCTCCCCGAAGACTTGCGATTCGAGCTGGTGGAGCCACTTCGCGCCCTGTTCAAGGACGAGGTTCGGGCCGTTGGCGGGGAGCTTGGCTTGCCCGATTCCATGGTGTGGCGCCAGCCTTTCCCTGGTCCTGGTCTCGCCATTCGCATTGTCGGGGACGTCACCCAGGGAAGGCTGGATGTTCTCAGGGCGGCTGACGCCATCGTCCGCGAGGAATTCAGCGCGGCAGGGCTGGATCGTGAGATCTGGCAATGCCCGGTGGTCCTGCTGGCCGACGTCCGCTCGGTCGGGGTCCAAGGCGATGAACGCACTTACGGGCACCCGGTGGTGATTCGGCCGGTGACCAGTGAGGATGCGATGACTGCCGACTGGGCGCGCCTGTCTCACGAACTCCTGGCCCGTGTGTCCCGGCGCATCACCAACGAGGTTCGCGACGTGAACCGCGTCCTTCTCGACGTGACCAGCAAACCCCCCGGCACCATCGAATGGGAGTGACGCGCCGGCCGGCGTGACAGTGCCGAACCCGTGCCAACACGCCCCCGGGAGCTGTGTTGGCGCGGGTTTGGCACGCTCGTGAGGCCGACGGCTAATCGGTCAACGCTGTGACCTGGGGTGATGCGGGATGGTGGGAACGGCATCGTTCGCCGGAGGTGCCGAACCCGTGCCAACAGGCCAGTCGAAGCTGTGTTGGCGCGGGTTCGGCACTCATCGACCGGCTCACCGAGCCGCCACACCACGCGTCATGAGTCCGCGCACGCGCGGACAGACCGACGCGACTCGCGACGAGAGGCTGATCCGCCAGCCTGAGTCTGCGCACGCGCGGACAGACCGCATCCTCCCTCCCGCACAAGAAGTGTCGACGCAAGGCTTCCCGCGGACGCGCGTCCGCGCAAGTCGAAGACGGGCCGACGGCCAATCGCCGCGGGTTGCGCTCGGCCCCAGAGGCGGTCCGAGCCGGACCCCCCGCCCTGGAGGGTCCGGCTCGGTTGTTGCCCCGGTCGTGGGATGCCCCCCCGACCGCTGTGGGACCGGGGCGGTTACCGCGGATGCGGATAGGTGGGTGGTACGGCGGGCTTTGCGCGGCCCCTGACGGCCGCGATGAGCGCCCCCGTCAACAGGATGACGCCGACGGCGAACAGGGCAACGATGGCGAGCACATCGAGGTCCACGGTGGTCCGCCGGAAGCCGATGAGGGTCACCGCCAGCCCCACCACGGTGACGATCACGCCCCACACGAGTCCGCCCACCCGCGGCCGGCTGGGCGGCACCAGGCTGTAGTCGGCCGGTGCGGCCGGGTGAAGCGCAGCGGGCGCGTGAGGCACGGCCGGTGGTGACATCGGGACCGGCGCGGCCGGCGCCCAAGAACCGGCGGATGACGGCGTCGATTGTGTGGGCGGGGTGACGGGGATCGGTGGGGCCACAGGCGGGATCTCAGCGGTCGGCTGGGCTGCCAGCGGCACACCTTGGGCCGGGGCCTCGGGCGCCGGCGGGGCGAGGTTCGCGTCCGGGGGAGGGACCGATGACCGGCGGCGCTTGGGCTTGGGTGTGGTGCTCATGACGGTTCTCCTTGGTAGATGCTGAGGTGACCGATGGACACGCTGACCCGTATCTCAAGCGTCGGCCCGCCATTCTCGACAAACTCGGGTGACCGTGCGGTGACGCCGTTGCCCACCCCTCCCACGCTCGCGTTGCTGCCGAAGGCCAGTTCGGCCTTGCCGGACCGGCCGCGTGTGACCTCCCAGCCCGCTGGCAGCGTGGTGCGGACATCTCCGATGTCGACCCGCGCGATCACGCGGGTCGACACATCCGGCGGAAGGATCAGCCGGGCCTGCCCTATCCCCACCTCGAAATCGACGGTCCGACTCTTCCCGAGGATGGGTCCGGTCTCGCTCAAGTCCAGCACGGCATCGCCGATTCCCAGTTCATATTGGCCGCGCAAGTCCGCCGTGCCCGAGGGCTCCCACACGGTCTGCCCAACCGCCGGTCCCCAACTGATCCGTGATGTGGCGTCGACAACGGCCAACGTGGGAAGGCCCAGAACCATGACGAGGATGGCGCACGCGGTCATCCCGCCGATGCGTCGCCCCAGCATGGACAATCCGACGATGGCGATCCCCAACAACGCGAGGACCCCGCCCACTGCCAGCGCGGGCGCGTAGGCGCTGCCGAAGACCCCCGCCCCCCGCCGGTCGAGCAGCATGACGCCGGCAACGATGAACAGGGCGAACGCCAACACGGTGGCCCACACCACGCCGCCGGGCCGCTGCCTGCGTGCGTGAACGGGTCGCGGTGGGCCCGGCGGCGCGACGGTCGGAGCGATAGGTGCCGCCGCCGGCGAATACGGGATCGGCTGGACGAGGGGGACGCCGGCTGCGCCGCCTCGTCGCCAGGGAGAATGTGCCCCGCTCGCGGGCGTGCCGCGGGCCGGGGGATGCGGGCCGGGTGGTGAGGGGTTGGGGGGAGTCGGCACATATCCGCTTGGCCCCACGGCAGCGTCGGCGCTCACGCGGGTGGTCTGCCCTGGTCCAGAGCCAGTGGCGAATGCTTGTGTGGTACCCGCGGTGTCACCAGCGGCCCCGGCGTCGCCCGGCCCCGCCGCTCCGCCGGGACCGCCCGCGCCGGATGCGAGTGTCGCCCCTGTGACGCTGGCATCCTGACCCGCGGCACCCGCCCCTGTGCCTGGACTTGCCATGCCCGTGCCCCCAACATCCGGAACATCGGCACCGGGAACCTTTGTGCTTGGAGCTGGCGCGGTCGGAATCCCAGCATCCGGCACGCCCGGAGCCCCAGCACCCGGACCGCCGACACTATCCACGCTGCCTGGCCCACCTGGCCCACCTGGCCCCGCACTCGGCGATGGGGGATACGGGTGGGGAGGGGCGGCATCGTACGGTGGAGCCCACGGGGACCCAGGGGCACCACTAGGCCTCCTGCCTGGGGAACTGGCCAGGGCCGGCAGGGCCACCACCAGCGCCACTACCAGCATGATCGCGATCACGATGGAGCCCCAACCGCCCGTCACGCCGATGAAGGGTGGCATGCCGATCAGGCCTATCACCCCCATAATCACCGAACCGACGAATCCTGCGGTCACACGCCCGTAGCTCGCCTCTTGAAGATGGATGCGGCCGTCGGCGGCTTCGGGGAGAAGGAGCCAGGCGATGCCGTAGATCAAGAACCCGACGCCGCCGAGCAACCCGGCCACCACGAATGCGCCGCGGATCAACAGTGGGTCCACACCCAACCGATGGGCAATGCCGGCGGCCACGCCTCCCATCCAGCGATCGTCGGTACGCCAGATTCCCATGCGTCTGACCGAGGCAAGGAAATTGTCGAATCCTGATCGTCCGCCCTGCGGGCGCGGCGGAGGTGCCGATGGATATGCGCTCATGCGACCAGTCTTGTGGGACGTGACCCCGGATTCATCGGGGATCCCCCTGAAACAACCCTGATTGTGCGCTGAGGGGCGCCGGTCGGGCGCTGGAACGTGATTGCATGGCCTGATGAGCCGCCGAGGTACCCGTCCGCCGCTGGTGCGCGCGAGCAGCGGGCGCTTGATCGCTGGCGTAGCGCGGGGTGTGGCCGCGCATCTGGGGTTGCGGGTGTCGGTGGTGCGATGGATGTTCGTGGGAGGGCTTGCTGCGCTGGGGGCCAGCGCGGTGCTGTACACGTTCCTCTGGGTGGCGATGCCGAGCGCGAAACCCTCGACCACCCGCCGGGTGCCCCTGATCTTCCGCCTGACCTGGACCCGCCAGACGAGCATCGCTCTGGCTGGAGCGGTCTGCGTCATCGCGGCCAGCCTGCTCGCCGCGCAATCGGCGGGTGTGAACGCCCGGCTGGAATGGTGGCTGCCCGCCGGTGCGCTGATCGGCGGTGTCGCACTGGTGTGGAGCCAGTTGGAGAGACGGGGTGGCGATGGCCGCAAGCCCCCGCGTGACGCCGGCTCATCCGGTGTCGTCTCGGGGCTGCGTGCCTCGAGGGGCACCGCGCCGGTTCCAGACGCCGAGGGTGACGCCGGTGGGAGTGGGAGCAGAGCTGAGGGTGGCCCGCCGTCTCCCTCCCTCGGTGGCGCGTCGGGTGGAAGACCGGTTCCGGCAGGCGGCGCGAGCTTGGGCGTGCCGGGATTGGGCGGCGCCCTGCCCAGCTTCCTGTCCACGGCTTCGGGCGGGCGTTCTCCGGTGTCGGTGGTGAGGCTCGTGGGCGGTTTGGCACTGGTCATCACCGGCGTGGTGCTGCTGATCTGGCGAGGCCAGCCCGCCGGATCGCTCGGTTACGCGATCCTGGCGGGGCTCGCCGTGGTCGCAGGTGTAGCCACGGTGCTCGCTCCGTGGTGGCTGCGGCTGTTAGGGGAACTCGGCGATGAACGAGCCGCCCGCGCCCGCGAAGCAGAACGCGCCGACATCGCCGCCCACCTGCACGATTCGGTACTCCAGACCCTGGCGGTCTTGCGTGCGCGTGCCGAGGATCCTGACACCGTCCGGCGCCTCGCGCGGGCCCAAGAACGCGAATTGCGGTCCTGGCTGTACGAGACGCGGGCGCCGGCATCGGACTCCGTCGCTGCGGGGCTCACGGTTGTGGGGGCCGAGATCGAGGACACCAGCGGGATCGAGGTGGGAACCGTGATCGTGGGGGACG
>JAISBQ010000013.1 GCA_031266115.1 Bifidobacteriaceae bacterium | reverse complement strand
CCAGTACTTCACCGGCCCGGTCTCGTACGCGTTTGGTCACGGGCTGACATATTCGCGGTTCGCCTACTCGAACCTCCGGCTGGACACAGCGTCGGTGGATGGGGACGGGACCGTGACGGCCTTCGTGGACGTTCGCAACACCGGTTCGGTCGCCGCGAAGGAGGTAGTCCAGCTCTATGCCACCGCACCGGGATCGGACGGCATCGCCCGCCCCCAGCGCCAGCTGCGCGGATTCGAGAAGGTGAGCCTGGCCTCCGGCCAGACGGCCACTGTTTCCATCGAGGTGGCGGCCAAGGACCTGTGGTTCTGGGATGAGGACGCAGGCAAGGCCGTGTGGGATGAAGGCGCCTGGCGCATCCAGGTGGGACCCGAGGCAGGCGTGGGACCAGCGACGTTTGTCACGCTGACCGGCCCGCCGCGCCCGGCCCTAGCCACCGTGATGACGGTGCCCGATGGCATCCGCCTCAACCTGAATGCACCCCACACCGCGATTCACGCGAACCTCTCGGCCACCGATATCGACCAATCCTTCTTCGACCTCGGAGCGCCGGGCGTCGAAGTGGTCTACACGACGTCCGATCCGGCCGTCGCCATCGTCGACGATCGCGGCGCCGTGACGCCTGCCGGCCTTGGCGCCGCCACCATCACCGCGACGGTCACGGCGAACGGCCTCACCAAGTCCTCCTCCTTCCCCGTGGTGGTCCAAGGGGACGATGACGGACCGGTGATCGATCTACCGGACCAGGTTCTCCAGGTGACCGGCACCTCCGCCACGGCCACGGTCGCCGGGACGGCGGAGTTGCTGCCGACCGGGTCGACGGCCACGGTCGCATATCTCATCGCGCCCATGGACGAAAACAGCGCCGAGGCGACGATCGACGCCGACGGGGCATTCACCGCCACGAAGGCCGGACGCACCCGTATCACAGCCGTCGCGACCATCTCCGACGGGTCGGCCACCCCGACCACGATGGTGCAGTCGGCGTGGATCACGGTTCTGCCCACCCAGGCGGCACCGGTGATCGCCGGCGCTGTCAATCAGACGCCATCGGGCCCGTCCGGTTCCTATGCCGGTGACGTCACCGTGACCTTCGATGTCACCGCGGGCGCCCTGCCGGTGGTGGAGACCAAGGTGGACGATGGCGAATGGACGCTGGCGCCCGGCCGGTCAGTGATCGTGACCGGTGAGGGAACGCATACGGTGGCGGCGCGGGTGTTCGATCAGCTCGGCCGCAGTGCCGAGACCTCCATCACGGTGGTCATCGCCAGCGCGCTGCCCGGGCCGGGAGCCGCGAGCGCCGTCACTGCGCCCGGCCGCTTGACGCTCAGCGCCGCCGGTGCGGGCGTCAGCGTGGAGTACTCCCCCGATGGCGCCACCTGGCTCCCGTATAGCGGGCCGTTGGCGATCTTCGGGTGGGTGTACTACCGCGCGGTCAACGAGATCGGGTCAGGCGAGGTGGGACTCGTGTGGGTTCCGCAGGATACGACGCCACCCACGATTACGGTCACCCCACCCGCGATCACCGTCACCCCGCCTGCGGTGACAGTCAACCCGCCGGACGTGGTGGTTCCGACACCGGTCGTGAGCATCCCACCGGCGGCGCCCGCACCGCCGGTCGTGGTCCCGGCGCCGATCGTCACCGTGGTGCCACCCGCTGCGGCTCCCGACGATCGTGCCAGCGCCGCGCCGCCCATCCTGGCTACCCCCGTGGTGAAGTCCACCCGACCCACCATCAAGGGCACCGCGAAGGTCGGCAAGAAGCTCACCGCGAGGCCCGGGAACTGGACCGCTGGAGCCACCTACAGCTACAAGTGGTACGCGAGCGGCAAGGTCATCGCCAAGGCCACCGGGCCCACGCTGAAGCTCACCAAGGCCATGGCCGGGAAGAAGATCCAGGTCAAGGTGACGGGCAAGCTCTCCGGCTACACGTCGGCAACCCGTGCGTCGCTGCCGACTAGGAAGGTCGCCAAGAAGTAGGCCCCACACCCTGGGAGTCCAGCGGGACGTTGATCGCGGTCAGCTGGGGCGGCGGGCGAGTAAGCGCCGCCCCAGCATGCTGGCTCCCGTGATCCAGCGTGGGCACGCCAGGGCGCCGCTCGTTCAGCGGCGCCCTGGCGTGAGACCTCCCGCGACGGCGTCGGCGGCCGCCGGCGCCGTCTCATAGCGTGGGTGGCATGGCTCCCACACACGACACGTTGATGAACGCCATCGCCCGCGATCTTGGCCCGCCGGAGGTGTGGATCGACATCCACACCTACCCCGATTCGATGGCCGAGTGCCTGATCGACGCCCTGTGGTCCGAACGGGTCCGCTACTCCGTGATCGAGGAGATCATCCAGCGCTACCGGACCTACCGGTCCGCCTCTGGAGGCGACGCCGATCGCGATTCGGCCCGCGACCTCCTCGGGACGTTCTCGATGGGTCTGGACGCGTGGATGGACACGATCGGCAACCGCCAATGCGCCTATTCGCGCAGCGAGGCGCCGTTCAAGGCGGTCCTCGTCCGCATGGGCGCGAAGGCGGCCGTGGCATGCGGGATCCTGACCACCGAGGCGCTGCGCCGAGATCACGCCCGCGACTCCTCGGCGCTGAACGATCTCAAGGCGAGGTGGTTCCAGCTTCCCGCTCAACACTCGGGCCTCACCTGGGAGCGGTTCCTGCTGGTTGCGGGGGCCGATGCCGTCCCACCGGACGGATGGATCGTCGAGTACCTCTCGCGCGAGTTGGGCCTGCCAGATGCCCAGGCCCTGACCCCGGCCGAGGCCGCCCCGATTCTCGAGGCGACCGCCGCGGACCTCCATGTGACCCCCCTCAAGCTGCGCAACGCGATCTGGCGGTTCGAGACCACTCGCGACCGCGCCATCGGCCACGGACCCCGCGGCGCCCACCGCGTCCGCGCGGGAGCGATCGCCGGGGAAGAGTAGGGACCTGGCGTCACGGCGCGGCCGGCCGGGATGCGGCACGAGTGGTGCGGCGGGAATGGTGCGGCGGGGCCGTTACCGCGATGGGTCGGGGCTGGGCGCGGCGAAACTCTCACAGGTAGGGAGAGGGTCAGCCTGCGCAACTTCACCGGTCCGGATGCGGTACAGGACGATGTCTTCGCGGCCATCGGCCCGCGCGAACGTCTCCTCGACGCACAGGGCGCCGCCGAGCGCGCGGGCGGTTTCCTCGACGGCGTCCGCGGCCCACGAAAAGTCCAAATCGCCGTGCACCGGGTCCTTCATCAAGTAGACCGGAACAACCATGTCCCCTCCGTGTTCCCGGACGGCGTCAGCGATGATTCGTACCCTCTCGTCCATCGGCTCGTACAGGACTTGAAAAACCACACCGGGAGTCGCGTATTCGCCACGAGTAAAGAAGAAGAGCTGAGAGTAAGATCCCCACTGAACCTGAAGGAGTTGGGAACTCGGGACGTTGTCCAGCACATAATCGACAAGCCCAAAGATCGCGGTCGAATGCTCGTTCCTCCCGCCGATGCGCAGTTCACGATCGATCGCGACGCGGGAGCTGAGCGCGCCAGTACACGCGAGAACGCCGACGAGGATGGCGGGCAAGGCGCGGCGGCGCAGGGCCGGGATGGCCGGCCCGAACGCCTTGGCGGCCATGAGGTAGGTGCACACCAGCGCTGATTCGATGACCCCAACCAGCATCCCGAAATGCCCGGCCCGGTCCGCGTTCGGGCTGATCAGAATGGCCCCGAACGCGATGACGGCGCCGATCACCGGTAGAAAGTACCAACGATACGAGGCCCAGGACCTGGTCCGGATCGCCGTGAAGGCCACGGCCGCACACACCGCGAGACATCCCGCCCACAGGGCCACCGCCACCGGCCCAACACCGTCCATGTACCGCGGCAGCAGGCCAAGCCGCTCCCCCACCTCCGTGAGCACACCCTGGGAGGCCACGCCATCAATGGCGTGCTCGTTATAGGCATCGAGCGCGAAAATGCGGTCGGTGAACACACGCACCGTTGGAAACCCCTGGGTGACGTTGTAGTACACATAGTTGAAGAGTCCGATCGCGGCGCCCGCCACCACAGCCACGAGATTGCGCCAATGACGCACGGCGCTCCATGCGCGGCGCGGGTTCACGATGACGAAACTCACCCCGAGACCCACCACCACCCACGCCGAATAGAAGCTGATATTGATCGCCAAACCCGCGAACGCCGCCGCCCCGAACAACGCCCACCTCGACCCGGAACGGAAATAGCCAACCACCAGGCGGGCTGAAATGATTAGCGGCATGACATGAAGAACCGTCACAAACCCGTACAGCACCTCGGGATACATCAACGGCGACGTCAGGCACAACAGCGGCACCACCGTGGCCGGCCAATACCACAGCCGCCGGAACGCCAAGAACCCCGTCGCCGCCCCTGCGAACGTGTAGATCGCGTACAACAGACGTATTCCCGTCAGCGGGTCGGCGAACAGGCCCAGCGGCAGGTACCAGGGCACCAGAGCCGCCGAGACATAGGTCTTGAACATCAGCGGCACCATGTGCCCAAAGATCGTCAGCGAGGAGACCTCCTGCTGCTGCGGGACCGCATCGGGGTTCAGCCATACCCACACGTTGTTCGCCCGAGACACCTCGTCGAAGGCCATCCCGAAGGCACGCCCATTCCAGAACATCACCACCGTCACTGCGCCGTACACCGCCAACGGCACCAGCACCCATGCCGCGGCCCGCGCACGGCGGCCCGCACCGCTGCCGGGTCGGGGCCGAGCAGCCGATCGTTCAGCAGTGTCGTACGTCATCGTCGAATCTCCCATCATCCGGTGACCTGATCGGTAGGGCGCGGCAGCAGGAGACGATCCACCGCCTCGCCCAGCGCCGTGGGGCGCAGGGGGCTCGCGGCATCGTCCAGCACCCCGCCCAGCGGACACTCGCGCGATCCGTGGTCAGGCACCACGGGCACGATCTCGATCCGCGCGCCGGGAACGCGAGCGGCCAGCATGTCCCGCTCGCGGCCAGACGCCACCCACACGGTAGTGGCGGCCCGCGCGGCGGCGGCTTCCATGTCACTGACCCAGGCGGCGGCACGGCTCGAAGCACCGTGGACACGGGCCTCACGTTCCGGCTTCATCGACTCAGGGCCCGCCGCGTTGGGGCCGGGCGCGTCGGGTTCGAGCAGGTCGGGTTCGAGCAGGTCGGAGGCGGCAGCGTCGAAAACCATCGGCGCCGCCGGCTGGGTCTCGGCCAGCAGCGGTCCCACTCGTCCGGCCGCGGCCAGACCACAGATCACGACTGCGCGGGCGGTATCGCGCAACAATCCGAGGTAGCCGGCCCACTCGTCCGTGCGCCAGACCACCGCCACACCCCCATCCCTCAGTGCCTGGCCGGCGCGACCGCCATCGTCGCCGTCGGCCGGGATGAAGACCACCGGGTAGCCGCGCGCCTGAATCTCCCTGATCACGGCCGTCACGCGGGGGGACTCGCCGTCTCCTTCGCCGGGCCGGGGCACTTCGCTGCTGGCGACCATCACAGTGCCGCCGGCCACCTCCCGTACGGCGCGTTCGATGCTGTCTGGGCCAGGGGCGGGCTGGCGGGCCAGTGCCTCGCGCAAGCGTCGGTCGCCGTATTGCCATGACAGGCCGAGGCCCGACGAGGATCGCGCTCGGTCGGCCGGGCTCGCCTCAATGCTAAGGTCGTGGACCGCGCGGGCCCTCGGCTGATAGACCGTGCGCCCGCCCCGCAGACGGATGGTCATCGCCAGATGGCCCTGATCCTCCGGTGTGGTCGCGATCCACTCGTCCAGGCCACTCGTCGCCTCCAGAAGCTCTCTGCGTGCCATCACGGCCCCCAGGTTGGCGAGATCGGCATTCCTGGGATAGCCGTAGCGGAAGTCGTTCGGATCGCGCCATCGTCCGTAGCGATGGGCCAGGCGGTCGCGGTAGATGATCCAGCCGGCCTCCGCGAGGCGTCCGTCGGGGAGCAGGATCATCGAGCCCGCCATACCGACGGTGGGATCGTCGAACGTATCTGCCAGGGCTGGCAGCCATTCAGGATCCACCAGAATCTCGGAGCTCAGTAGGGCGATCAGCCGTCCGCGGGATTGCCAGAATCCACTGTTGCAGGCCTCGGCGTAGTTGAGCGGCGAGGCGTGACGAATGACGCGAATACCCGGGATCCTCTCCAGGTGGCCGATGGTCCCATCGTCAGTTCCGGCATCGACCACGAGGACTTCACATGACACACCGTCTCCCACGGTTCTTGCCAATGCCCGAAGGCAATCGCGAGTCTGCGGCCACCCGCCATGTGTCGCGATGATCACAGAGACATCCGGATGGGACACCGCCGGAAAGGCGATTCCTTCATGGTCCAGCCACCGCGATTCCAGACGCTCGCGCATCACCTGTTCCAGCACCAGTCCCCTGGGCGCCGCTGGCCCGTGGGGGTCTTCAGGCCAGAAGGTCGCAGACACCTCGCGCCCCTCCGACGGTCCGTGCATGGCGTAATGCATCAATGGCGCCATCGTGCCTTCGCGAACATCGCGGTAGGTCCTGAGGTAGAACTCGCCGTCGAAATAGCGGTTGGGCGAGAGCCGCCACACCTCACGGGTGGTGAGATAGTGATTCAAGGGATTGACACCATGGGGCGCGGCGCGGGCTGCCGGCGAGGTTGGATCGAATAGAGGATGGGGAGACAGCGAATGGCCGATGTCGATGTAATGCTGCAGGGCCGTGCCTGTGGTTGGTCTGGCGCCCAGTTGCCGCAGGTACCACGCCGGATCGAACAGCGGATGCGGCGTGAGGCCCAGAGCCTCTCCAATCTCGGCGTAATCGGCCAACAGTTCCAGGCGATTCCATCCTGCCGTGACTCCGACCCGAAATCGGGATGGGACATGGTGAGGGAAACGCTGTGCCCCATACCATGCGGGGTCGAAGACGCTGGAACGGCGGCGATCCTTTGCGCTGGCAAACCGTCCCTCGGTCATTCCGTGCTCGAAGAAGTGACGTGCGGGATCCGCGCCGGTCGCTGCGATATCCGGATATTCTCGCAGGTAGAATGCGGGATCTACGACGCTTCCCGGCGGCTGGATGGGCTCGGGCACCTCGGCCTTCTTCTTGTCAGCAGTTGATCGCCATCGCATCCCGTGTCGCCTCCAGGTAGCCTCGGCCAAATTCCAGGTCTGGCTCCAGATGGGTGCCCTCGGCCCATTCATTCCATGCATTGATGAAGATCAGCCGTTCGGCGACAGGACGCCGGACAGCCTCGTCCACCAGCGCGATGAGCCACTTGCGGTACTCCAGCGGGGTCCCGTGGTGTACGACTGTCCCGTTAACCCCTCGTCTCGCCGTGTTGTCCCAGTTCAGCATCGCACCGCGAAAGAGCGGGTAACCCTGCGGCGACCTCGCAGAGCTGACACGGGCCGCCTCCCGGTAATCGACAACACGACCATTGAATTCTGGA
>JAISBQ010000266.1 GCA_031266115.1 Bifidobacteriaceae bacterium | reverse complement strand
GCGGCGGCCCACTGCCCCGCTTGGGGTTGCGCCCCCCCGTTGTACGGGGCGGGTCTGGGGTTGGCGTCGTTTGGGGGCCTGTTTTTGGGCGGGGGGGGTGGGGTTTGGGGGGGGGGCGGTCTTGGTCCCCAAGTATCGGGAACAGATCCCGACTTCCCGAGTCGTGAGTGTCGGGTGGCCCCGGCCTGTTGCCACGGTGACGCTGCCCAACCTCCCGTGCGGGCCTTCCCAGCGCGGCGTGCCGGCGTAGACTCCGCCGGGTGATAACGACGCCGGCGGGCCGCGTTGGGGCAGGTAGGGCTCTGGATGCCGCGGAGCGTTGTGAGGCGGCCCGTCAGCTCCGGGCCAAGGTGGATGAGAGTCGCGAATCCGACGATGCCGCCATCGGCCGCTGCGAAGACCAGCGTGCGAGCCTGGTGACTCTGTTCGCCGATGCCGCCATTGGCAGCATTGATGATCCCTCGATCACCTGGGACTTCTGTCGAGATCTGAGGTGCTGTCCGGAGGTCTACTCACGAAGCGCGGCGAGTCTTGTAGTATCGCGTATTCTGACAGCGTGAATCTACAAGGCGCGAATCGGGGAGACGGCTGATGAGTGTTGCCAGTACGAAGGAGGCACTTGAGGCTGTCGCGCGCGTGCAGGGCGGGTTCTTCACGGCCCGTCAGGCCCTTGACGCTGGGTATTCCCATCAGGGGCAGAAGTACCATGCCGACCACGGGAACTGGCTGCGGGCCGGTCGCGGTCTCTACCGGTTGCCCGGCATTGATGCTGGCCCCGAAGACGAGTACGCGCGTTGGGACCTGTGGAGCCGGGGGCGCGGGGTGATGTCGCACGGCACGGCGCTCGTGATTCACGACATCGGGCTCGCCAACCCGGCCCAAGTCACGATGACGGTCCCCCCAGGGTTCCGCCAAGCCCACCCCGCTGTGAAACTGTTCAAACGCGTCTTGCCAGACCGTGACATTGTTCGTCGCGCCGCCTTCAAGGTCACAACCGTCGCCAGAACCCTGCTCGACGTGGCAGCAGACGCAGCGATCCAGCAGGAGGCCGATGCCGCGGTGACAGACGCCATCGAACGCGGTCTCGTCACATCTAGGGGACTGGCGTGGCGGGCCGATGAGTTGGGTGATCGTGCCGCTCTGCGCATTGAACGAGCGCTCCACGCCATCGGAGCAGATACATGACCACCGACCGAGCAGACCCGGCAGCATTGCGGATGAGCTTGGACGCCAAGCTCCAGCAGACCGCGAGCGAACGCGCAGTCGATTTCAACAGGTTGCGCCGCTACCTGGTGTCGCGCCGGTGGTGGTTCAGGTTCGCGATCGAACCCTCCTCGCCAGCGGTGGAGACGACGGCCAGGGCGTACCCATGGGACCCGGCAGCTATCGACGATCCCAGCCCTAGGTTCGTCACTCTGATTCACACGGGTGAGCCAGTCAACTCCTTGGCTTCCGTCGGCCGATTACACCCGCGCAACCCTACGCTGTCTGATCGGGCAGCACCTGGCGAAGGGCGCCGGGCCCCTCATCGTCGTCGGGATCGCTCTCTGCTATGTCCTGGGCCGTGGTGATGGTGCGTTCGGCCTTGATCAAGAGGCTCTCGCCGTCGGCGGCCGCGCCGGTGGTCGCCTGAAGAGTTCTTCGTGTCAGGGCCTGTTCGATGTCGGCGGCGCCGGGTTCCCATCGGCCCATGGTTCGCCATCTCCCAGGACCACGACGAACGGTGATCGACGGACTTGGGCGACGAGCTTGTCCTGGCCGATTTCCCATTGTGCCGTGGTCCTGAGGGCTGGGTTGACGGGCAGTCTGATCCGCTCTTGGGCGGCGTCGGCGGCGTCATAGACCTCCGCTCGGGCAGGTTTCCCGATGACCAGGACGTCGATGTCGTTCGCGGGCGGGCCGAGCTCGCCGTGGTACCGGGCCGCCCAGGAGCCGAAGATGAGGACCATGTCCGCTTCGACCCCGGCAAAGGCTTCAGCGACGATGGGGGCTGGTCCGAATGTGAACTCCGTGACCAGGCTCAGCGGTTCGAACACGGGATGGTTCTTGTTGGCCTTGATCATCCGGTTGCGACCCACGGTTCGGGTGGTCACGAGCTGGGCCTCGGCGAGGTGGCCCACATCCCGCTGGGCGGTGGTCATCTTCGCGCCGACGATGCGTACTAGCTCGCTGATGGTGTACTCGGTGTCGGGATGGATGAGAAGCCACGCCAACAGCTGGCCCAGAGTTGGGCTCCGTGGAATCGGCATCAGTCCCGGCAGCTCACTCCTCATTGTTGGCCAACATAACCCATCTAAGGGATATATCCATGCCGGGTGTAGCACCTGGTTCGTGCCCCTGACGCGCTCGGCAGCCGTGCCGGCGAACCCGCATCGCGTTGTCTAGCGAGGCGCATCATAGAGTATGCTGAGTGCATACGCCTGCATATCATGATCGAGAGGAATGACCATGCCGCTGCTGCAAGTGCGGAACTGCCCCGAAGACTTGTACCAAGCGCTCGCGCGGACTGCCGCTGCTGACAGGCGCTCCATCGCGCAGGAAGCCGTGGTGCTGCTTGAGGAGTCGCTCCGAAACCGGGTTGAGGCCAACAAGACGCGGCGCCGGGCGGCCATCAAGGCGCTGTTGGCGGACGAAGAGACCCACGCCCTGATGACGATGGACCCCGTGGCGCTGATTCGTGAGGACAGGGAGCGGTGAGCGGCGTCCTTGTGGTCGACGCATCTGCTGCCATGCGAATGGTGGGCGGCGAGGGCCGCGCGGAGTCTGCGGTGGAAGGCGCGGACAAGGTCATCGCCCCCGCGGTGTTCGCCGCCGAGGTCGCCAACGCCTTGTGGAAATACGTCCACGCAGGCCAACTCGGGGTGGTGAACGTCGTGTCCAGACTTCGCCATGCGCTGGCGATCCCTGATGAGTTGGAGCCGTTGACACAGGCGGGTGCCGCCGCGGCTCTGGAAGCCGCCATCTACGCCGATCATCCCGTCTACGACATGATCTACATCTGTCTGGCAGAACGGGAAGGTGCTGCCCTGGTGACCGCTGACCGCCGGCTGGCGGAGTTGGCCGAGGCCCGCGCGATCGAGGTGGTCCACGCCTGACTCGCAAGTCGGTAGAGCGCCGTGTTGCCCTACTGCGGGTACTTGAAGTAGAGTAGTCGGGTACGTACACATGACCGCCTGCGCCGCTCCGCCCGTGATCGGTCTGGCGCTAGACAAGGAGACGAGATGCCGAGGAACCCCGGCGGCAACCCGCTCGCGCTGATGGTGCTCTGCACCCTGTGGGAGCGTCCTTCGCACCCGTACCAGTTGGTGCGGACGCTCAAAGAGCGGCGGAAGGACAAATCGGCGAGGCTGAACTACGGGTCGCTCTACACGGTTGTCGCGGCACTGGAGAAGGGGCGGGCGATTGAGGCCGTCGAGGTGACACGCGAGGGGAACCTTCCGCCCAGGACCGTGTACCGGATCACCGATGCCGGCATCGCCAAGATGAACGGCTGGCTGTCGGAGTTGGTCGCAGACCCGAAGCCGGAGATTCCAGCTTTCATGACCGCCCTGTCTGTGTTGCCGGTCCTGCCTCCGGAGCGCGCGTCGGAGTTGCTGGCGCTTCGAGTGAGCCGGCTCGGGGAGGAGATCAAGGCGCTCGAGAAGGAGTCGAGAGCGCTGGACGGAGAGGTGCCGGAACTGATGCGGATCGAATCGGACTACCACCAAGCCTTGCTGGAGGCGGAGGTCGCCTTCGCGGAGCGCCTGGTCCAAGCCATTAAGGACGGCTCAATGAGCGGCATGGCGGTTTGGCGGCAGATCCACAGGTCGCTGGTCGACGGGCGACCTGATTTCGACTCCTTGGCCGCGGTATTCGCGGCGGACGGGCTCAGCCCGCGCCCAGGCGATTGACAACTCCAGTTCAGCGCACGCGCGCTGGACTTGGAGGTCGCGATCAGAGTCACCGTTGTGCGGCCGATGCCGAAACAAAGAAGGTACTTAGAAATGCCACACCATCCCGCGCCCCTGAGATCCTGCGGTTCGGCCACGCCCGAGTCCCGCCCATGCCCGGCCGTCGAAGCCCGTCGTCTCGCCAAGCCCTTCCCGGGCCGGCGCCGGACTGACCCACCGGTGGAAGCGGTCCGGGGAATCGACTTGACCGTGCCGCGCGGCACTGTCTACGCCCTGCTTGGGCCGAACGGCGCCGGCAAGACCACCCTCTTCCGGGTGCTGACAACACTGGTCGCCCCATGGGAGGGGACCGCCGCGGTAGCCGGGTTGGATCTGCGGCGCGAGCCCGGCGCCATCCGCCAGAGAATCGGACTGATTGGACAGCGGGGCGGCTGCGACGGGACGGCGACCGGTCGCGAGAACCTGAGCTTGGCGTGCCGCCTCTATGGGCTGACCAGGAAGGAATCTCGGGTCCGCGTCGCGGAGCTGGAGGATGCCTTCGACCTGGGCGGATTCTCCGCCCGGTTGGCGCGGACGTGTTCCGGTGGCCAACGCCGCCGGCTCGAGATCGCGATGGGCCTGGTCCACCGCCCGGAGATCCTGTTCTTGGACGAACCCACCACAGGGCTTGACCCCCTGAGCCGCGCGGGTCTGTGGGACGAGGTCAAGGCGATCCGGGGGAGTGGCGCGACGGTGGTGCTGACCACCCATTACCTCGACGAAGCCGATGTCCTTGCGGACCGCCTGTGCATCATGGACAACGGGCGAGTCATCGCCGAGGGCCCTCCGGAAGCGCTGAAACGTGATCATGGCGCCACCACCTTGGACGGCGTGTTCCTGGGCCTGACGGGACGGAGCCTGCGTCACGCGGAGGCGAGCGCATGAGTACGAAGCAGGCGAACGGCATCGGGCACGGCCTGGCGACTGCCACCGGCCTGTTCTTCCAACGCAAGCTGCGCGCTACGCTGCGCCAGCCCATCTGGGTGGTCGCGGGCCTCACGACTCCGCTGCTTTACCTGGCACTGTTCGGGCCGTTGCTCAACTCCCTGAGCGATGAGTTGGCGGGCGCACGCGGGTTCGCCGGCGGGGTCATCGACGGGTTCATGCCGGGCATGCTGGTCCTGTTCGCCTATGGGTGCGGGACCGGCATCGGCTGGGAAGTGGCCGACGAGTTGACTTCCGGCGTGGTGGAGCGTTTTCGGGTGACGCCGGCCTCGCGCTTCGCGATGCTGGCGGGGCCAGCCCTCAGAGACATGGTGATGTTCCTGGTACCGGCGGCGCCGGTGATCGCGGTTGCGGCGTTGTTCGGTTTCGACATCCGTCCTTGGGGCTTGGCGGCGACACTGATCCTGCTCGGCCTGCTGACGGTTGCGGTCTCGGCGGTGTGCCAGGCCCTGGGTCTGGTGCTGAAGGATATCGGCACCCTGGCCGCGGTGGTGACCGGCTCTCAGTTGCCGCTCATGCTCCTATCCGGCGTGCTCCTGCCGATCTCGCTTGGGCCGGCCTGGCTGCAGGCGTTGGCGCACGCCGACCCGCTCTACTACGCGACTGAGGCGGCCCGCGAACTGTGCAGCGGCGGTTTCGGGCGGGCGGCCGCCTTCGGGTTCGCCGTCATCGGCGGCCTCACGGCCGTGGCGCTGGTGTGGGCCACCCGTGTCTACCGGCGCGCCGTTGCCTGATACCCCGTGCGCGACACGTTGGCAGTTCCCGACGGCACAGACCTTGTTGTCATTCATTGGACGGGCAGGTTGGCCGCCGTACCGGGCGGCCCGTGGCAGGTCCCTCGGCGGCTGTGGGCATGAATTGCGGTGATGTGCTACGACACCGAGCGATGTGATGAAGTGTACGATGATGCTATGCGCACCACGGTCGATATCCCAGAGGATCTGCACGCACAGGTGGCGAGTATCGCCCGCGACAGGCGCGAGACCTTCAGTCACACCGCCGTCCACTTGATCAGGCGCGGTCTGGGGACGGACCGGGGCGCCCGGGTGTATGTCGACCCGGTCAGCGGTCGGGCGCTGCTCGATATCCCGCGGCCCATCACCTCCGAGGATGTGCGTGCTTTGGAGGACGAAGAATGACCACGCTGATCGATGCGAACGTCTTGATTGCCCTGGCCACACCGGCCCACTCGCATCACCGAGCGGCGGTGGCATGGCGAGAAGCACTGGCCGAGCCTTATGCCACCTGCCCAATCACCCAGGGTGCGCTGGTCCGGTTTGCGATCCGGCAGGGAGCCGGAGCCGACGATGCCGTGAGGCTCGCCGAGGATCTTGAGTCGGATCCGGGCCACGAGTTCTGGCCCGACGACGTGCCTTACCGCGAGGTCCGTATGGCAGGCGTGGTGGGGCACTGCCAGGTCACCGACGCGTACCTCGCCGAACTTGCCCGCCGGCACCATGCCACGTTCGCCACCTTTGACCGTGGCGCGGCCGCTCAGCACGCCGATGTCGCCGTGCTCATTCCGGAGTTGCCGTAATCCGTGTGTGTGGCGCTCAACGGCGGGTGAGCACAGGGAGCGGTGAGCGGCGGCGATGGAACGACTGGCCCGCGAGCGAGCGGGTCTTCGCGATCAGCCCCACCCCCTGCTCGAGGGGGTCGCACCGCGCGGCTCCGTCGACTGACGGACCCGGGCGCGGCGTCTTTGACCAGACCGCCTCAGGTTCCCCAGTGCCTTTCAGGTCGTAGGGGCCAGATCCAGCACGGGTGGTCCCTTGGACGATGCCGTACGGCTCACGTGGGCGGTCCCTTGCGCGAACCCTTCCAGCCTTTGGCGGTGCCTTCGCGGGTGACTCCGGTGGGCCCGACCGAGGAAACGAGAACAGGCCCGAGCGTGTTCTCACTTGCTAGGGTAAGTGGGAACAACGGATGGCTTCTTCTCACTTGGGAGTTAGAGCGCCATTAGAAGGTCC
>JAISBQ010000217.1 GCA_031266115.1 Bifidobacteriaceae bacterium | reverse complement strand
GGCCGACGCCGCCGTCCTGCGCGTCCTCACCCTCAAGGCCGCCGAGGGTCTCTTGTAGGACGCCGCCGCCAAGCGCCGCTCTCGCGGATCGGTCGCGGTCTCCTCCCTGGTCCTGCGCTTTTCTTCGCCGCGTGCAGCCGGCCGCTGCTACGCGTCGGCCCAGTGCACGCCGCCGCCAGGCGCCGCCCCGGCGCGCCCGGCGCCCCGACGGACATGCCGGACCGAGGAGGCGGTGCCGGAGTAAGCTCACTTCTCGCCGCCGGCCGCCGCCAGCGTCCGGCCCAACGCAAGGAGACCTGCATCAATGGCCCGCGCCACCTCATCCCTCGACTCCGTCATTTCCCTGGCCAAGCGCCGGGGATTCGTTTTCCCGTGCGGCGAGATCTATGGCGGAACCCGCTCCGCATGGGATTACGGCCCGCTCGGCGTGGAGCTGAAGGACAACATCAAGCGGCAATGGTGGCACTACACGGTCACGTCACGGGACGATGTCGTCGGGCTCGACTCCTCGGTGATCCTGCCCCGGCAGGTGTGGGAGGCGTCGGGGCACGTCGCGGTGTTCACCGATCCTCTCGTGGAATGCACCAATTGCCACAAGCGGTACCGCGCCGACACCCTGACCGAGGAATTCACCGAGCGCAAGGGACACGCCCCCGACGGCGGCCTGGCGGGTGTGCCGTGTCCGGCCTGTGGCGTCCGCGGCTCGTGGACCGAGCCTCGGCAGTTCTCCGGACTGCTGCGCACCTACCTGGGCCCTGTCGAGGATGAGTCGGGCCTGCACTACTTGCGTCCCGAGACCGCGCAAGGGATCTTTGTCAACTTTGCCAACGTGTTGGGGGCGTCCCGGAAGAAGCTGCCCTTCGGCATCGGACAGATCGGCAAGTCCTTCAGCAATGAAATCACGCCGGGCAACTTCATTTTCCGCACGCGCGAGTTCGAGCAGATGGAAATGGAGTTCTTTGTCGTTCCTGGCACCGACGAAGAATGGCACCAATATTGGATCGACCACCGCACACAATGGTATGTGGACCTAGGTATCTCCCGTGACAATCTGCGTCACTACGAGCACCCCAAAGAGAAGCTTTCCCATTACTCCAAGAGGACCGTGGACATCGAATACCGGTTTGGATTCTCCGGAGCGGAGTGGGGTGAGTTGGAGGGGATCGCCAACCGGACCGATTTTGACTTGACCACCCACTCTGAACACTCGGGAGCCGACCTTTCGTACTTCGATCAGGCATCCGGCACGCGCGTTGTTCCCTTTGTTATCGAGCCGGCAGCGGGGCTGACTCGCTCGCTCATGGCATTCCTCGTCGAGGCCTATCACGAGGATGAGGCACCCAACACCAAGGGGGGGGTGGACAAGCGCGTCGTGTTGCGACTTGACCCGCGTCTCGCGCCCGTCAAAGCGGCGGTCTTGCCCCTATCGCGCGGCGAGGCCCTGACCCCGAAGGCCCGCGATTTGGCCGCGGAACTGCGCCGTTTCTGGAATATCGACTTCGACGATGCCGGTGCCATCGGCCGGCGCTACCGCCGCCAGGACGAAATTGGGACCCCGCTGTGCGTGACAGTAGATTTCGACACCGCCTCCGACCAGGCTGTCACCGTGCGTGAACGGGACACGATGTCCCAGGAGCGCGTGGCCCTGACCCAGGTGCGTTCCTACCTGGCCGACCGTTTGTCGGGGCCTGTGGCCGGGCCGCTGGCGGGGGCAGGGCAGGAGCCGGGAGCATAGCTGCGCCGTGAACCCACTGAGGATCGGCCCGATCGAGGTGGACGCGCCGGTGGTCCTGGCGCCGATGGCCGGGGTGACGTCCGCGCCGTTCCGGGTGTTGTGCCGCGAGCATGGGCCCGGCCTGTTTGTTACTGAGATGGTGACCGCGCGGGCACTGCTGGAACGCGGACCGCGGACGATGGCGATGATCGCCCACGCGCCCGAAGAGTGGCCGCGTTCGGTGCAGCTGTACGGAACCAGTCCGCTCACCATCGAGGCGGCGTGCCGGATGGTGGGCGAGGAGCATCTGGCCGACCACATCGACCTGAACTTCGGGTGTCCCGTCCGCAAGGTGACGCGTCAGGGCGGGGGCGCTGCGCTGCCGTGGAAACGCAGGTTGTTCAGACAGATCGTGGGGCGAGCCGTGGACGCGGCGGGTGCCAGTGGCATTCCCGTGACCGTCAAGATGCGCATGGGAATCGATGCCGAGCACCTGACGTATCTTGAGGCCGCCGATGACGCCGCCCGCCTCGGCGTGGCCGCCGTCACCCTGCATGCCCGCACTGCCGCTGAACACTATTCGGGCCGAGCCCACTGGGAGGCCATCGCCAGGTTGAAACGCGAGGTCCGGAACGTGCCGGTGCTCGGCAATGGGGACATATGGTCGGCCGATGACGCAGTGGCGATGATGCGTGAGACGGGGTGCGACGGTGTGGTGATCGGGCGCGGCTGCCAGGGCCGGCCCTGGCTGTTCGCCGATCTCGCGGCCGTCCTCACGGGCTCGGACCATCGGGTTCGCCCCACCCTGGGTGAGGTGGCCGCCATCGTCCACCGGCATGCCGAACTGACGGTTCAGCACTTGGGTGACGAGGCGAACGCCCTGCGTGCGATGCGCCACCACATGCCGTGGTATTTCCGCGGCTATCCGGTGGGCGGGAAGGTGCGCGCCGACCTTGGGCTGGTCACCACGATGGCGGAACTCGCCGGCGTGTTGCGCGGTCTGGATGGCGATGCGCCATACCCGGCGGACGGCGAGGGTCCGCGGGGCCGCGCCGGATCTGCCAAGGCGCCGTCGCTGCCGGAAGGTTGGCTCGCCAGCCGCGAGATCACGCCGCAGTGGGAAGCGAAACTGGCTGAGGCCGAACTCGGCATCTCTGGTGGGTAGCGCCGGGGATGCCGGCGGGCCATCGCAGCGCCGATACGGGGCGAAAGTCCCCATCGCCTAGGACCAGGTACCGA
>JAISBQ010000152.1 GCA_031266115.1 Bifidobacteriaceae bacterium | reverse complement strand
GCAGTACCGATCGCAGCGACCAGGTCGCCCTTGCGCATCCGGGACGTGCCTTTGATCCCGAGCGAGGACGCGAGCTTGTGCAGCTCCGGCAGCTTCATGGCGGACAGCGGCTGGCCGCTGCTCGGATGAGCGTTGTCAGTGGTAGTGGTCACAGAATTCCTTTGGATGAGCCTGACGTCCTCGCTTGGACGACTAGGGTTGCAGCACCTCAAGACGGGTACAGCCACAGCTGGACACTGCGATCGAGGCAGGATTGCGCAGCTCCCTCGCGGCACAATACCCAGCGGGGCAACGCTGCCCGGCAACCATATCACTCACACGGGCGCCTGCCGAAACGCGCGCTCCGCCTGCCCCGCGCGTGGCCCCTTCGACGCTTCGCTGCGGTGGTGGGCTGTGTGCCTACCGCCCCGTGCCCGCCGGGCCGATCCGCGCGACGGTCCCGCCGTGGGTCGCCACGCGCAACGGCATCAGGCGCCACCCGGCCCGGGGGACGATGACGTCCCCCAACGGAGCC
Source organism: Bifidobacteriaceae bacterium (assembly GCA_031266115.1). GTDB lineage: Bacteria > Actinomycetota > Actinomycetes > Actinomycetales > WQXJ01 > JAIRRT01. The sequence goes on along the minus strand of JAISBQ010000152.1, from coordinate 2,335 downwards.
GTGGCCAGCACCAAGATCGCCGGGCCGGCCCCCGACACCACCGCCGCATGACCGTCGCCGCGCAACTCGCGCAGCACATCCACGCTCTCCTCCATCACCGACGAACGAGCCGCCTGATGCAACCGATCCTCACTCGCCTCGAAAAGCAGATTCGGCCCAGCGGTGAGCGCATGAACCATCAACGCCGCACGCCCCACATTGAAGGCCGCATCGGCGTGGGCAACCCGCTCAGGCAACACCGCCCGCGCCACACGAGTGGACACAGGACGCTCAGGCAACAACACCACAGGCTCGATCTCCACAGAAACATCCAACCGCGCGGCTCGCGGGACGCCATCGTCCATCCAGGCCACCGTGCCCTTGCCGAAGACGGCAGGCGCGGCGTTGTCGGGGTGCCCCTCGAACTGGGTCGCCAACTCGAAGACCGCCCGGTTGTTGAGCGCATCGGGGTTGGCGATCATGCCTCGAGCGATCAACCCTCCCGCCACGGCGGCAGCCGCCGAAGAGCCGAGCCCCCGGCCGTGAGGAATCCGGTTGACACATCGCAGGTCCAGACCGATCTCGGGCGCCCCGACGGCCTCCAGAGCGGCGTGTGCGGCCCTCACCACGAGGTGGGTGTCGTCGATGGGGACCTCGCCCTCGCCCTCACCCTCCACGCGAACACGGGTGGGGCCGGTCAGGGCACGAGCTTCCACTTCGTCCCACAGATCCAGCGCGAGACCCAGCGCGTCAAACCCTGGACCGAGGTTCGCGGATGTCGCAGGGACACGGACTTTGACGTGGTCAGAGGCAAGACGCATGGCAGATTCACTCCAGGTCGAGGGCCCGCGCCATCGACACCACGTCCGGGGCGACCCGTTCCAGTTCGACGGCGGTGCCGTCCGGCTTGTTCATTGCCCATCCCGGGTCCTTCAGCCCGTGGCCGGTCACCGTGATGACGATCCTGGCGTCCGCGGGCACCAGGCCCTGACCCGCCCGTGCCAGCACACCGGCGAGTCCCGCCGCGCTGGCGGGCTCCACGAACACTCCGACCTCAGCAGACAGCATCCGGTGGGCGAGGAGAATCTCGCGATCGGTCACCGATTCGATGACGCCGCCGGACTCGTCGCGGGCGGCAACGGCCTGCTTCCATGAGGCCGGGTTGCCGATGCGGATCGCGGTGGCGATGGTCTCCGGCTCGAAGACCGGATGCCCGAGCACGATCGGGGCGGCGCCGGCCGCCTGGAACCCCCACATCGCCGGGGTGCGGGTGGCGGGGCCGCCGGCCGCGTATTCGGTGTACCCCTTCCAATAGGCGGTGATGTTGCCGGCATTGCCCACGGGAAGTGCGTGGATGGTGGGTGCGTCCCCGATGGCGTCGACAATCTCGAAGGCCGCCGTCTTCTGCCCCTCGATGCGGTAAGGGTTGACGGAATTGACCAGCTCAACCGGGTAGACGTCGGAGAGTTTGCGGGCTGCGATGAGGCAATCGTCGAAGTTTCCGTCCACTTGGAGCAGGCGCGCGCCGTGGGCGACGGCCTGGGAGAGCTTGCCCATCGCGATCTTGCCGTCGGGGACCAGCACCGCGCACGTCATCCCCGCGCGCGTCGCGTACGCCGCCGCCGAGGCCGAGGTGTTGCCGGTGGACGCGCAGATCACGTGCGTGGCCCCGGAATCGGCGGCCGCCGAGATGGCGACCGTCATCCCGCGATCCTTGAACGATCCCGTCGGGTTCATCCCCTCGATCTTCAGATACACGTCCGCGCCGACGATGGCGGACAGGGACGGCGCCGGGACCGTGGGAGTCCCGCCCTCCCCCAGATCGATGATCGGCCCGTCGGGCCGAAGCGGTAACCGGTCACCGTATTCGCGAATGACCCCGCGCCAGATGTGCGCCACGCGTCAGACCCCCTCGACGCGGATCACGCCGCCCACCGAATCCACGGCGTCGAGCGCCCCGAGTTCCGCCACGGTGGCGCTGAGGTCGCCGTCCAGGGCTGCGTGGGTGATGATGACGAGATTCGCGAGGGTGCCTTTGCCTGCCGCGGGGCGCTCGTCCCCGGCGGGGAACGGCGTCTGACGGACTTCGTCGATGGAGACCCTGTGGGCGGCGAAGACCCTGGCCACGGATTCCAACACGCCGGGCCTATCCGCCACCACGAGCCGCACCTGGTAGCGCGTGCGGGCACGTGCGATGGGCAGGGCCCTGAGCCCGGTGTAGGCGGACTCGCCCGGCCCGGTCTGTCCGGTGGGCCGGTGCCGGGCTGCGGCCACCACATCGCCCACCACGGCCGACGATGTCGGCACTCCCCCGGCGCCCTGACCGTAGAACATCAGGGGCCCGGCGGCCTCAGAT
>JAISBQ010000130.1 GCA_031266115.1 Bifidobacteriaceae bacterium | reverse complement strand
ATCATGCTGCTCCCGGACCACTCCGGGTAGTCGCGCGTGGTAGTGGTCCAGAACAAACTTCCCTCCGCCGAGATCGCCTTCCAGGCGTTCAGGGTCGTCCCCCGTGCTGACCGACCTGGCCAGTACGAGTCCCGGGTAGGCAGGTACAGGACGGTCTCAGCAGGGTCCAGCCATTGGGTCGCTGCCGGATCGGTGATGTCCCGCAGACCCAGTTCTAGCTCGCCATCGACCAGACGGTCCGAGAGGCGGATTTCACCCGACGAGACGACGGTGAGATCGGTGTGTGATGCCTGAAAAGACGCGGCATCAGGGGACGTGGTCACCGGTCCCGGTGTGGCTTCGACGGTAGTCGGGGTGGCCAAGCACCCCAGCGTCGCTGCGGCGACCAAGGCGGTGATATGTGACAGGCGGTGGCGGTGGCGCGGGCGCATGTGTCTGGCCACCCTCATCAGACCACGTCAACGGTCACGTCGACCGAGGCAGGCAACCCCTCGACCGTGACCCCGGAGGCCGGATCGGCCGTCACTGTGAAGGTCAGCACGTAGACGCCCTGGCCCCAGAATTCCCATGTGGGATGGACGTGGCCATCCAACGAGAAGGATTCGGTGCCTGCGGTGCCGTAGGTGTCGGCGTCTAGCTCGATCGCGATCTCGTGGTCCTGGTCGCCCTCAATCAATACGTCGCCGTCTCCGCTCGTGACACCGGTGCGGGCGGCACTCGCGATCGTGAACGTCACCTGGCTGTCCGCGAGGTCCGCCAAGAAGGCCGGGTCTCCGGCCGCGAATCCGGCCGACAGGAGATCGTCCTCGCCGATGTACCCGACGCCGTCGATGGCGGCGATCTGGTAGGTGACATCGGCGGGGTCGAATTCCTCGTCCCCAACGTGGTCGTGGCCCACAAGTTCGACGTCCCACGCGTGCGGGCTCGTCTCGGTGGCTTCAACTTCGATCACGTCGAGATCGCCCTCGGTGATGACACCGGACAAAGCCCACGCGGATAGCGGCGTGGCCAACGCAAGGCCGGCTGCGCTCACTCCTGCGGTAATCATGGTGAGGATCTTGCGATTGCGGCGGCCCAAGGTGCCGGCCCGGTTCGCGGGTTTGACGGTCATGATGGTTCTCCTTGTCGTACTTGGCATGATGGTCGGGACAGGGTTCATTCCACGCGAATGAGAGTGATTCTCACTCGCATTGACCGCCATCGTTCCGCACTGACCCGCCACTGTCAAACCGCGCCCTGCTCGGGCGGGTTACCTGGGTGAACGAACTGTTAGCGGGGCGCACCGTGTGGCATTTGGCGCCACCGAGCCTCACCGCTACCTTGGGTGCGTCCGCGTGCCCGCTGAAGCCCACTGCCGGCCCGTCGCCTTGCCAACGTCCGGTCTGACCCCGGCTCGTGCCACCGGATGAGAAGACACGCCACAGCCGCCAACCACCAAGGAGACACTTGTGAAGAAGACTGCACTGTTGATCGCCGCTCTGATGCTTGGCACGGGCGCCGGCCTCGCCGGCTGCGCGTCAGGCACAACAACCATCGACGGTACTTACCGCTTAACCACGGTCGAAGAAGGCGGCGAAGCGGCGAGCGCCGAGGAATCCGGCCTGAGCGGCGCCTCACTGACGTTCACCTCCGAAGACGGCGGGAAATCTGGGACGGTGCTCATCTCGATGGGCGGGGAAGAGGATCAAGAGGCGACTTTCACCAAGGACGGCGCCAAACTGACGCTTACCTCCCCGGAAAGCGAAGAGACCTTGGAGTGCTCACTCGAAGGCGAGCAACTCACCTGCTCCGACCAGACCACAACAATGACCCTCACCAAAGCCGCCGCCGGGTAGACCCCGAGCCTCACCCCTGGCGCTGCGAACTAAGCGCGGCCACACCGGGACAGCCGGGCACGCTGTTCGCCGCGAGTCAGGGCTGCGCGTCGATGAAGTTCAGGTATTTCATCCAGTCCTCGGCGAGTGGGTGGCCCTCTTCCCACAGGTCCACGGGGATAGAGAAGTCGACCACAAACCCACCCGCGTCGGTCTGGAAGTACAGGCCGAGATGGCTGCGCCGGTCCTCGTTCGCGCCGGAGTCGAACTCGAACACGCTGGCGGGGTAGGTGTACGCCTCGGAAACCTCAGGGCTCGCTTCAAGCCGCCACGTCGCGGCGTCGAAGGCTTCGGTCGCAACAGTTACCTGGCTCTCGATCTCGCTGGGATCGGTGGCGGCCACAGCCGATGCCCGCCGGATCGACACGGCCACCGCACCGGCATCGTCAGCATACTCCGCCCACCGGTTCCCGTTCGCGTCAATCCCACCGCCAATCTCCGTGACCTCGGCATAGGCGGGCAACTCAATCCACAGGCCGCCGGCCTCAGCGGTCATTCCACCCGGTTCAGCATTGGTGGACGGTGACGCACCCTCCGTCGTCTTGGAAGCCGTGCCGCCTGCGCCGCCGGCGGTTCCAGCGCACCCCGAACCGAGGCCCGCAACGGCCAGCGCACAGGCAATCGTTATGGCGACCCCAGCGCGCGTGGAGGGTCGGCGCACCACCCCGGTCACCGCAATCGCATTCGAACCAGATCCGGATGCCGGCTTCTCCATGATGGTCATGGCTTCCTTTCCTCGCCTGGTTACTCCAAGGACATGTCGGCCAGGTGGAGGGTGGTCATCCATTCACGGGCAAGTGGATAAGCCCGGTCCCAGGCCTCAGCGGTGATCGAGAAATCGGCAACGAACGCACCCGCGCCTGTGGGCAGGTACGCCAGGTACACGCCGACGTGGTGACGGAGATCCTCATCCGTACCGGAATCGAACCGGTAAACGCCAACGGGATAGCCGTACACCACTGCGACCCGCTGACTCTCCTCCTCATCGAGGAGCCACGTCGCCGGATCGCCTTCCGGCGCCAATCCCAACACCTGCCCGGCCATTTCTTCAGAGTCAAGTGTTGCTTCGCCCGGTACCTGGCGGATCGACACCACCAGCGCTCCGTCTTCGGCGATGTACTCGGCCCACTCATTCCCGAATTCATCCGCCCCGCTGCCGGTCTGCTCGGCCTCCGCGCCGGCCGCCAGGTCGATCCACATCCCGGAGTCCGCGACCGGGCCCGCATACAGCAACGGCGGGTCCATGACATCGGGAACCGCCGGGTCGAACAGGAGGCCCCGGTTCAGTTTGGTCAACGACGGTGTGGCCGGATCGCCGGACTGGTCAAGCAGTTGGTAGGAGAAGAACTCGCTCCACGCCCCGCCCTCCTCGTCCACCCCCGCAACTGTGAGAAGGAACAGCGGCGCCCATCCGTCCGAGCGGCGAACGTAAACGAACCCGGATGGCTCGGCGTCGATCACCGATCCGTCATCGCCATCCTCGGCGAATGCCGCGGTCACCGCGTCCAGCAGGGCAGAGCCGCCCAATCCGGCATCGGCGTACACGTCCTCAGGCTGAATCCAATCGTTCGCGCGCCGGTCGAACACCCAGGAGAACAACGCCCCCGCGCTCCCGTTGTTC
>JAISBQ010000127.1 GCA_031266115.1 Bifidobacteriaceae bacterium | reverse complement strand
GGCGCTTCGGTGGGTCGCTTGGTGATCTGAGAGCCGTGCGTGCGGCCGTGGATGTCCCCGTGATGCGCAAGGACTTCGTGGTCACCCCCTATCAAGTGTGGGAGGCCCGCGCCTGCGGCGCCGATCTTGTTCTGCTCATCGTGGCGGCATTGCCTCAGACCGTCCTGACGTCACTGATCGAGCGGACCGAATCCTTGGGGATGACCCCCCTGGTCGAGGTCCACACCCGTGACGAGGCCGTGCGCGCCGTCGATGCCGGCGCCCGGCTCGTCGGTGTCAATACCCGTCTCCTGCGCAACCTCACCGTAGACCGCTCCCGCTACGAGACGGTGGCCGGTGTTCTGCAGTCCGGCCTGGACTAGGTGGCCGAGTCTGGTGTCAGCGGGCCCCACGATGTCGTGGAATACGCCCGCGCCGGCGCCGATGCCGTGCTCGTGGGAGAGAGTGTGTCTCGGTCGGCCGACCCCCGCCGGGCGGTCGCCGATCTCGTGGCGGCCGGGTCGCATCCCTCCCTGCGGGCGGTCCGTCAGTGACTGACGCCGCCGCATCGTCGTCGTCCGGCTCACTCCAAGCCGCCCGCGGCCCCTACTTTGGGCTCTACGGCGGTCGGTACGTCCCAGAGGCCCTGATCACTGCGCTCGACGGGCTGAGCGACGCGTACGGCATCGTCCGCGACGATCCCACATTCCAGGCCGAACTGACCGGGCTGCTCACCGACTACGCCGGGCGTCCCACCCCACTGACCGAGGTGCCGCGGTTCGCCGCCCATGCCGGACGTGACGTGCGGGTCTTTCTCAAACGCGAGGACCTCGCCCACACGGGGTCCCACAAGATCAACAACGTGCTCGGCCAGGCGTTGTTGACCAAGCGGATCGGCAAGTCGCGCGTCATCGCGGAGACCGGCGCGGGGCAGCATGGCGTGGCGACGGCAACCGCGGCCGCGCTGCTAGACCTCGATTGTGTGGTCTACATGGGCGAGGAGGACACCCGCCGCCAGGCACTCAACGTCGCCCGAATGCGGCTGCTCGGCACCGAAGTAGTCCCTGTCCGCTCCGGCACGCGCACCCTCAAGGACGCCATCAACGCCGCGTTGCGTGACTGGGTTACCAACGCCGAGACCACCAACTACGTGTTCGGTACGGTCGCCGGTCCCCACCCGTTTCCGGAGATGGTCCGGGACTTCCAGCGCGTGATCGGCGTCGAGGCCCGCGCCCAGGTGCTCGCCAAGGCCGGTCGGCTACCCGATGCCGTTGCCGCCTGCGTGGGTGGCGGGTCCAACGCCATGGGTATCTTCGACGCCTTCCTGGACGATGCCGGCACTCGCCTTGAGGGCTTCGAAGCCGGTGGGGATGGGGTGGCGAGCGGCAGGCATGCCGCGACACTCAGCGCCGGAGGGGTGGGTGTCCTCCACGGCGCACGGTCGTATCTGCTACAGGATTCCGACGGACAGACGCAGCCGTCCCATTCGATCTCCGCGGGGCTGGATTATCCGGGGGTGGGGCCGGAGCACGCGTGGCTGCGGGATACCGGCCGGGCCCACTATTCGCCTATCACGGATGCCGAGGCGATGGATGCGTTTCGCCTGCTCAGCCGGACGGAAGGGATCATCCCCGCTATCGAATCGGCGCATGCGCTCGCTGGCGCGCTGAAGCTGGGGGGCGCCGTGGGGCCGAGTGGGCTGATCGTTGTGTCGCTGTCTGGACGTGGAGACAAAGACGTGGGGACGGCGTCGGCCTGGTTCGGACTCCTCGACGAGGGCGCGGACGCGGGGGCGATCGGATGACCGGGGCGAACAGGGCTGAGGGCTGGACGGACGCGGCGGATGGTCTCGCGGGTGGTGGGCGCGGTACCGATGCCGTGGGGACGGCATCGGCGGGCGGTGGCGGCGCTGTGAGCCGGACGGGCGCGGCCATTGATGCCGCAACCGCGGACGGGCGGGCCGCGCTCATCGCCTATTTGCCGGTGGGATTCCCCGATGTTGCCGGGTCAATCGACGCCGTGCGCGCGCTGGTGGACGGGGGAACGGACGTCATCGAACTTGGGTTACCGTACTCCGACCCGGTGATGGATGGACCGGTCATTGAGGCCGCCGTGACCCATGCGTTGGCCGCCGGAACCCGCGTTGACGATACCTTCCGGGCTGTCGAGGCGCTGGCGCCACTGGGTGTGCCCGTGCTGGTGATGTCCTACTACAACCCGATCTTCCACACGGGGGTGGCCCGGTGTGCCGCGAGGCTGGCCGATGCAGGCGGCGCGGGGCTCATCACCCCAGACCTGATCCCCGACGAGGCCGAGGACTGGATCGCAGCATCGGATGCGTTGGGTCTGGACCGAGTGTTCCTCGTGGCTCCGACCTCGACGGACGCCCGCGTCCGGCGGGTTGCCGACGCGAGCCGAGGCTTCGTCTACGTGGCTTCCACCATGGGGGTCACCGGTGAACGGACAACGCTATCCGACGCCGCCCGCACGCTGAGCGCCCGGACCCGCGCCGCCGGCGCGACCCGTGCCTGCGTCGGCGTCGGCGTGTCCACCCCGGCGCACGCAGCCGAGGTCGCGAGCTACGCGGACGGCGTCATCGTCGGTTCAGCGTTTGTTCGGCTGCTGCGCGATGCCGCCACTCCGGCCGAAGCCCACCGCTCCCTGAGGGCCCTGGCTGCGACACTCCGAGGCGCCGCCCACCGCTGACCCCGCGCGCTGCACAAGAAACCCCCTCCGAAGCCTGGTGGTCCACGGTCTCGGTTGTGCGGCCGACGGTCCCAGGCCGCCGTTACGTGTAATGTCCGCGCACAGCAATGACCTGGATGCTCCCGCCCTCGGCGATTCGGTAGACCAGGCGATCCTTGTCATTGATCCGTCGGCTCCAGCAGCCGGAGTGGTCGCCACGTAAGGGTTCTGGCTGGCCGATGCCTTCGTGGTTGCTCCTGTTGATGTCTCGGATGAGGGCGTTGATTCGCTTCAGAGTCTTCCTGTCTTGCGACTGCCACCACAGGTAGTCCTCCCATGCGGACAGTGAGAAGACCACGTCAGGCATCGGCCATCCGATCCAGAGCCTCCACGGACCGCGTGACGGTCTGGCCTGCCTCAAGCTGGCGGAGCGATTGGCGCAGGTACTCGAGATTGGTGGGGTTGTAGAACAGGTCGCTCCGCGTGCTCACGGCGAAGGGAATGCCTCCCTGCCTCACCGCTTGGCGCAAGAACATGGTGAGAGCCGTTGACATCGTGAGGCCGAGTTCGGCGAACAGCCGCTCGGCTGCCTCTTTCAGATCGTTGTCGATGCGGATGTTGACTTGAGACATGGCGCTATCCTCTCACGTATAGCAGAACAGCCCATATCACAACACGGCATGTAGCTCCAGCTAGCTAATGTGCTGGCCCGAGACTTGAGGCTCCACCGCCCTTCGCCCGGCGCTCGGTGGTCTACGGTCTCGGTTGCGCTGGTGGCGGAATCTGGCTGAGGGGTTGGGCCTTCGGGTGGCAGCCCTGATAATGGCGTGAGTGCCACGCACCAACCACGCTGCTCTACGAAGGACCGCTATGCCCAACGTCCTGGTTCGCCGGCGCCTCCGTCTGCCCGGCGGCGGTGGGCGTGGGGCCGTGATGTGGGCGACGGGGCTGGTGGCCGCTGGTGCCGGGGCAGCGGAAGTCGCGTCGGCGCTGTCGGTCGGGGCATTCGCCACGGTGGGTGCGGAAACCGTGGGGGCGCTGCGGCTGGTGGTGGCCGCCATCGTCCTGGGGGTGGTGTTCCAGCCCCGGCTGCGCAGGCGGCCCGCGGAGGAGTGGGTGGCGATCATCGGGTTCGGGATCGCCATGGCGGGAACGTCGCTGGCTCTACATGCGGCGATCGCCCGGGTCCCGTTGGGAATCGCCGTGACCATCCAGTTCCTTGGGCCGTGCGTGGTGGCGCTCGCTGCCTCGCGGCGCCTTGTCGAGGTCCTGTGTGCCGTGATGGCGTTGGCGGGCGTGGTGGTGATCGCGGGTCCGGGGGGCGCCTTTGACGCGGCGGGCTTTGCTCTGGCGTTGTTGGCCGCCGCGTTCCTGGCGTTGTACACGGTGCTCGCCGAGAAGGTCGGGAAGTCGGCCGCGGCCACGGCGGACCTGTCGCTTGCCGTCGGCGTTGCCGCCCTGGTTGCTCTGCCGTTCGTTGGCGGCGGCATGGCCCGGATGACGCCAGGCGCCTTGGGCCTCATCGCGGTATCCGCCGTGCTCGGGGTCGTGGTGCCCTACTCCGCGGACACCCTGGCGGCTCGACTCTCCTCCGCCCGCGTGATCGGCACCCTGTTCTCCCTCGACCCGGTGATGGGCCTGGCGATGGGCTGGCTGATCCTGCGCCAAGCCGTCTCGCCGCTCGCCGTCACCGGCGTTCTCGTGGTGGTCTGTGCGGGCGGTCTCCTGGTCTGGAGCGGCGGGCAGGCATCCTCCCGCCGCGTTGGACGCGCGACCGCCGGTTGGCCCCGGATTCGGCGTGGGGCGCGATAAGCTCCCGTCCGTGTTGATCCCCACGTTCATTCCGAGCCCAACCAGGGGTGAATGGAACCTGGGACCATTCCCGATCCGCGCCTATGCGCTGTGCATCGTGGTGGGGATCATCGTCGCGTGGTGGATCGGCACGCGCCGCTACACCGAACGCGGCGGCACCCCGGGCGCCATCGTCGACGTCACGTTGTGGGCCGTTCCCTTCGGGATCGTGGGCGGCCGCATCTACCACGTCCTCACCTCCTACGAACAGTACTTTGGCCCCGGTGGTGACCCCATCCGTGCCCTGTACATCTGGGAGGGCGGCATGGGCATCTGGGGTGCTATCGCGGTGGGCGCGATCGGAGCGTGGATCGGCGCGCATCGCGCTGGCGTGCGCCTCGCCCCCGTCGCGGACGCTCTGGCTCCCGGCATCCTCGTTGCCCAGGGGATAGGGCGCGTCGGCAACTGGTTCAACCACGAGCTGTTCGGCACCCCGACCACCCTTCCGTGGGGATTGCGGGTCTCGGAACCGGCCGCCCGGCAGGCCGGCTATCCGCCGGACACCCTGTTCCACCCGACCTTCCTATACGAGATGGTCTGGAATCTCGCGGCCGCCGGACTGTTGGTCCTCGCGGACAAGCGTTGGCGTCTGGGACACGGTCGGGTGTTTGCGCTGTATGTGGTCGCCTACTGCGTGGGCCGCGGCTTCATCGAATCGCTTCGGATCGACCAGGCGCACCATGTGGGCGGGATGCGCCTCAACGTCTGGACATCCATCACGGTGGGTCTCGCCGGCGTGGTCGCGCTGATCGTCTCTGCCGTCCGCCATCCCGGTCGCGATACCGACATCTATCTTCCCGGCCGTGG
>JAISBQ010000099.1 GCA_031266115.1 Bifidobacteriaceae bacterium | reverse complement strand
GAATCCAAGGCCGCCATCCTGGCCGGGCCAGATCCGAGCTCCGGGCTGCTCGCCGAACTGGCCCGGATCGACGCCTACGGGCCCATGGCCGCCTACATCGTGCGCGCCCTGCGCACTAGGGGTGACACGGCGCGGCAGTTCATCGAGTCCTACTACGAGCCCACGGCCGACCTCCTGGACGCCATGGTTGCCGCAGGTACCGTCCGCCCGCCTCGTGACCCCGAGGCCATGATGAAGTACCTCGTCATGGAGTCGATGGGACTGTTCCTCGTCTACTCGATACTCCACCCGGAACAGACCGAGGGTGCGCAGATCACCCGCGGGTTGATGGCCGAGGTCGGCGTGGCGATGTTCGACGTCATGACCCACGGCCTGTTCACCGACTCCTCGCTCCTCGACACGTATGCCGCGAGCGTCCCGCCGGCCCCGACCACGTCCAGCGATGAGGAACCAGAATCGTGACCAGGTCCACCCATCCCACCCATCCCACCCACCCCGTCACGGCGACCGCCGGCATCGACCGCCACGGCCGCACCGGCGATCCCAGCCCTGAGTGCGTCATCGTCGCCCAGCGTCTGACCAAGTCGTTTGGCCACATCCGCGCGCTCGACGGCCTCGACGTGACCGTCCGTCGTGGCGAGGTGGCGGGGTTCCTCGGTCCGAACGGGGCTGGGAAATCAACCACCATCCGCATCCTGCTTGGACTGCTGCGAGCCGACAAGGATTCGGGACCCGCGGGACTGTTCGGCGGCGACCCATGGCGGGATGCTGTGACGCTTCATCGACGTCTCGCCTACGTCCCTGGAGAGGTCTCGCTGTGGCCCACCTTGAGCGGTGGAGAGACCATCGACCTGCTCGGACGGTTGCGCGGCGGGCTCAATCCCGCCAAGCGCGCCGCCCTCATCGCGGATTTCGAGTTCGACCCCGCGAAGAAGGTTGCGGCGTACTCCAAGGGCAACCGGCAGAAGGTCGCCCTGATCGCCGCGCTCGCTTCGGACGCCGAACTCCTCATCCTCGACGAGCCCACCACCGGCCTCGACCCCCTCATGGAGGCTGTGTTCACCGCGTGGATCGGCCGGCTCAAAGCGGATGGGCGCACAGTCTTGCTGTCCAGCCACATCCTGGCCGAGGTCGAGAAGCTCTGCGACACCGTGACGATCATCCGGGCCGGACGCACTGTCGAGTCAGGCAGCCTTGACGAGATGCGCCACCTCGCCCGGTCGTCCGTCACGGTCACCACCAGGGACGATCCCGCCGGCTTGGCAACCCTGCCGGGCATTCACACCTTCACGGCCACCGGTCACCGGGCCACCTTCGCGGTGGACGATGGCGCACTGGCGCCGGTCATGAACGCCACGGCCGCCCTGGGCGTGTTGTCGCTGGTCTGCTCCCCACCCTCGCTCGAAGAGCTGTTCTTGCGCCACTATGGGGCCGCAGGTGCGCCGACGCCCGTCCATGCGGGGACACCGCGATGACCGCCCTGACGGGGACATGGACCCTGGCCAGGGCATGGATCCGCCGCGACCGGATTCGGCTCAGTGTGTGGGCGCTCATCCTTCCGCTGCTCAACCTGGCCTTTGTGCGCGCGTTCGAGGCCATCGCCGCCGACGAAGGTGGCGCCGCGGCCCGGGCCGCTCTCATCGCTACGAGCTCCGGCACGGTATTCGCGGGCCCGGGCTACGGGCTCGACCACTACGACCTTGGCCCGATGCTGACCAACGAACTCCTCATCTACTACGAGATCGCTCTCGCTGTGGGGGCGATCCTTCTGGTGGCACGTGGGACCCGCGCCGAGGAGGAACAGGGACGAGCCGAACTGGTCTGTGCCGCCGCCGTGGGTCGCCATGCCCCGCTCGCCGCCGCCATCGGCGTGGTCACAGCGCTGTGCATGGCGGCAGGTGTCGGCCTCGGACTGTCCTATCTGCCCGCGGGCCTCCCGGCACCCGACGCCATGGCGTCAGGTCTCGGGGTCGGTGTGACCGGCGTCGTCTTCGCCGCGATCACCGCCCTGACGGCACAACTCGCGAGGTCGGCCCGCGGCGCGGCGGGAGCGGCAGTGGCCGTCATGGGTGCGGCCTTCTGCCTGCGGGCGGCCGGCGATGTCCAGCGCCTGCACGGCTCGGCGCTGTCGTGGTGCTCGCCGCTCGCCTGGCCAGTCCAGACCAGGGCGTTCACCGACCTGCGGTGGTGGCCACTCGCCGTGAGCGCGGGAGCCGCCGTCGTCATCGGGACTGCTGCGGCCGGTGCCGCGCGGCGCCGGGAACACGGGGCCGGCCTGATTCCGAACGCACCCGGCCGCCTCGCGGCATCGCGCGCGCTGAACGGCCCCGTGGGCCTGGCTTGGCGTCTTAGCCGTGGCTCGTGGGCCGCCTGGGCCGTGGGCGGCGGTTTCGCGGCGGCCGCCATCGGCCCGATGACCGGGGGTCTTGATGCCTATCTGCGCGACAATCCGGCCATCGCGCGGGCGATCTCGGTGGACCCCACCGCGGCCGGTCCGGAGCTCCGCGATGCCTTCGTCGCCATGTTCATCGCGATGCTCGCGGTCCTCGCGGTGTGGTTCACATGTGGGACCGTGGCCCGCCTGCAGTGGTCTGAGACCTCGGGCCTCGCAGAACAGGTGCTCGCTGCCCCGGTGAGCCGGACCCGCTGGCTGGTCTCCACATGGATCGTCGGCGTCCTCGGCGGGCTGGGTGTCCTGGGCGTCACCGGAGTGTGGCTGGGTGCGACCGTCCCACGCGGCGCCGGCGAGCCCGTGACCTGGACGATGGCGTCCCACCTGTCCGCCGCCGCCTCGTACACCCCGGCGGTGGTCGCCACCGCCGGCCTCGCAGCGGCGTTGTACGCGATCGTCCCGAGCGCGGCCGTGCTCAACTGGGTGGTCCTCGCGGGCGGGTTCACGATGGCGCTGTACGGCCATGCCCTCGGTCTGCCCGCATGGGCGCCACGCCTCGCTCCGATCTCCGCCATTCCCCCACCTCTGGGTGCCGCGTGGGATGTGCCAGCCACCGCCTGGGTGACCACCGCGGGAATTGCCCTCACCGCTGCCGCCCTGATCGCCATCGTCCGCCGCGATATCCCCGCGCGGGAGGGGAGAACCCCGGCCTTGGCACCTGTCGGCGGGGCGGAGGCCCGCTCCGCGCTCACTGTGACATCATCGGCGCGATGAGCGACCGTGCGCGCGTGGACTGCCTGGTTGTGGACGACGAGGCGGCCCTATCAGAGGCGACGGTCGAATACTTCACCATGCTGGGGACATCGGCGGCGTGGGTGCCAGACGCCGTCGGGGCGTTGACCTTCCTGGCGAATCACGATGTCGGGGTGGTCCTTGTCGACATCAACCTGGAGGGCGAGTCGGGTTTCTCGCTGTGCCGGCGCCTAAGGCGCGACACGGACATCCCGATTCTGTTCATCTCCGCCCGCGGTGGCGACGATGACATCCTCCTGGGCCTAGGGGTAGGCGGCGACGACTACATCGCCAAGCCCTATTCACTCGCCGTGCTTCACGCCAAGGTCCAGGCCGTGCTGCGACGCCTCGGCCGCGTGCCTGCGACCCCACCGGCCGGCCGAGCCGCAGGGCGTCGGCGCTCGCAGGATGACCGGTTCGTGTTCGCGGGCATCACGGTTCGCTTCGACCTGGAGCGTGTCTTTGGCCCCGCCGGAGCGTTGTCGCTCACGGCAATCGAATACCGCCTCCTCGCGTGCCTGGCGGGGTCTCCTGGCCGCGTTGTCCCCAAGCGTGACCTGTTCGCGGAGGTGTGGGGGCACACCGCAGTCACCGACGGCACACTCAACGTCCACGTCCGCCGCGTGCGCGCGAAGCTCGCCGCCGCCTCGCCCGGCGCCGAGCAGTGCATCAAGACGGTGTGGGGTGTCGGTTATGTTCTCGACCTGGTCGATGCCGTCCCGTCATGACTGCCCGCCGCCTCGCCCTCGCGCTGATCGCCTCCTTGGCCATCCTTGTGGTTCTCGCCTGGACTCTGATTCGCCCGCCAGACCGGATGCCGCCAGATTTTCCGGCACTGAACGATGTCGCAACCCGGCTCGCGGCGCAGGCCACCGCGGTGGGATGGCCGCGCGAGGAGTTACCCCGTCGCCCCGGCGTGCCGGACTACGCGGTCCTTGACTCCGGCGGCCGGATCGTGGCGACCACCGGGCCGCACGCGGCAGGGAGTTTGGCGCAAGCAGTCGCGCGCCAGGACACGGTTCTTGCCCTTCGG
>JAISBQ010000082.1 GCA_031266115.1 Bifidobacteriaceae bacterium | reverse complement strand
CGTGTATACCGCTCCCGGCGTCAGGCCAGCCCGAGGGTCATCGCCAGGGCGTGGCTGAGGCTCGCCAACTCCTCGGCTGCGAGGTTGGCGAGCCGGAGATGAAGCCGGTTCCGCGGGATCCCCCGCACGGCGCGACACACCGCGACGCTGTCGCCATCGAACCCTGCCCGTGCGGGGAGGAGAACCCGCGACGGCGATGGCGCTCGCGAGAGGGACAGCGGTACGACGGGGACGAGGTCGGTCAGCGCATAGGGCGCGAATTCGTCCGCGGCGACGACAACAACAGGGCGGGACTTGCCTGGCTCGCCCGGTCGAGCATTGCCCAGGCTTGCCAGCCAGATTTCTCCCCGGCGAGGCTGCGAACTGTCAATCCCAGGCGTCATCGGCGGTGTCCCAGAGTTCCTGCTCGGCCATGGACGCCGGATCGGCGGCATCACGCTGACTGGCTTCGCGTTCGGCAGCGAACCATTCCTCACGCGTGAAGCGTTCGGCCTGCTCGCTCAGCATCGCGGCCAGTGACATGCCCTTGGACTGTGCTTTGCGTGCCAGTGCATCGCGCGCTGTCACAGGCAGGCGGACAGTGGTTGTAGCTGTTGCCATGTCTACAGTGTATGGCGCCACGAGGCGTGCGACCATCGATTGCCGAGTTGAGCCTTCGGGTAGCAAATCCGCCCTCCCGTGAACTCAAAGGCTCAACTCGGCGGTCGGCGGTCGGCGGTCGGCGCGTTGCCCCTCGCCGCCAGGCCGGGTAGCCTCAGCGCCGTTGTCTGTCCAACGCTCCCGGTGCGTGTGCTCGGCTGTCGTGTTCGTGCCGCCGCTGGTTGTGTCACCGATTCGTCCCCTGGCGTATCTGTGTCGATACGCCGCCCTAGGGAGAGCCTCATGGTCGCTCGTCGCGCAACCCTCAGTTCCATCGCCGCCGCTACAGCGGCATTGGTCTTCATCACCTCCGCTCCCGCCGTCGGCGCACCGAATGCCAGGTCTATTTCGATCACGCAGGGCAGCTCGTATTCCATGCCCAAGGGCACAGCGGTCCGCCTGAAGGTGAAGCTCAAGCCCGTCGAGGCCAAGGCTGTGCGCGTGTGGAAGAGCTCCAACCCGAAAGTCGCCACGGTGACCAAGGCCGGCAGGGTCAAGGCGCTGCGAGTGGGTTCGGCTCGCATCACCGTCAAGGTCAAGGGCACGTCGATCTCTGATTCGATCCGCCTCACGGTGACCAAGCCTGTCCTGGTCAAGTCCGTCAAGGTCACCCCATCGGCTCTGACGCTGGGCCAGGGGCAGTCCGCGGCGCTCAAAGCCACGGTCTCGCCCAAGAAGGCCACGAAGCGCGCGGTGGCGTGGAAATCCGCGAACCCCGCAGTAGCGAAGGTCAATGCGGGTGGCGTGGTCACCGCCGTGGGCCCCGGCGTGACGACGGTGAGTGCGCGGGCCACCGACACCTCGAAGAAGCGGGCAACCGTGCGGGTGACGGTCTCGTTGCCGCTGGTGTCCGTGTGGGTCAACACGACATCGGACTACCTTGAGCGCGGCGGGCAAGTGTTCGCCTCGGTGGTCCTCACCCCGTCGATGGCGACGGTCGATCCCACCGTCACGTGGACATCCTCGGATCCGGGGGTGCTGGCGGTGGCCGCCGATGGCGTCGTCACGGGTGTGGGCGCCGGGTCCGCCTCGGTGGTGGCGACCGTGGCCGGGGTGAGCGGCAGCCGCCGCCTGACGGTGGCGCGGTCGCAGACGGATATCGCCGAAGCGCTGGCGGCCGATGTCGCGGCCCTGGCGGTCGGTTTCCGCGGATCCGATACGGCACAGCGGGTGACGGCGGACGTGACGCTGCCGAGTGCCGCCCCCAGAGGCAGCACGGTGAGGTGGGCCACGTCCGACGCATCGACGGTGACGGACCGTGGCCGAGTGGCCAGGTCCATGGATGGCGACCGTGCCGCGACCCTGACCGCCACAGTGGAGAACTCAGGGCAATCCGCCACCCGGCGTTTCGATCTGACAGTGCTGCGCCTTCCGCCTGACCGCGACTGGATCACTCGTGTCGAGAATGGTGCCGGAGAGAACTCGGTCGAGATCTTGGAGGCGATCAACCCGGAGGGCGGTTTGGCGATTGGGGCGAATGAGTCCGACGGCGTTGCCATGATCGACGGCCGCTATACCACGCGCCTGGTGACCGATTGCGCGGACGCCGTATCGTCGTTGGAGCGTGTGCGCACCATGGTGGAATTGCGAACGGACGATCCCGCGGATGAGTTCTCGTGTCTTGGCCCGGAGCGCGTCGAGGGCCTGGACTATTACCGCCTCCCCCAAATGTACGAGGGCTATCCGGTGTACGGCCACGAGGTGATCGTGGTGACTGACGGCGGCGGAGACACCAAGCTACTCGCCAACGGATACGCGCCTGGTCTGGATGTGGGCATTGACTGGTGGATCGGCGAGCAGGATGTTACCGACGCGATTGCGGCTGAGATGGGCGCGGCGGTCGGGTTTACGGTGACTGAGACTTCGCCAACCATCTGGGTGGACGATGACGGCACTGGCCATTTCGCAATGCTCGCCAGAGTTGTCGGGACAGATTCCCTGAGCGCCAGTGGGGAGTACATCGTCGACGCCGAGACCGGAGTAGTTCTCCAGGTCATCGGCGCCGTCCACGAGGCTCAGGACACCACGGTGACGGCACGTGGCCTCGGCGACAACGTCACCCACCAGATCACGACCTACGATTCGGAAGTCTCCGGTGCAGGCCGTTACCAACTATGGGACAGGCAACGCAACATCAAGACCTACCGCTACGGAAACCGAGATGACGTGGTCGGCGCGCCCTATGTCAGCGCCGACAACACATGGCCTGACGGTGACGCCGTGTCGGCGCACGCCAATGTTGCCAAGGCGATGGACTACTACAAGAACTTAGGCGATCGGGCATATATGAGGGACCGAGAGCATACCGAGGTGAGGGTAGTGGTCCGCTCGACACGGAAGCTTGACAATGCCTTCTACTGGGATGACGACGTGTTGGAGTTCACCGAGATCGACGGGGCAGCCAACACGCTGAAGGCATCGTATGCCGGCGCCTTGGATGCTGTTGCCCACGAATACACCCATGGTGTGGCCCGCTACCTCGGCAAGTTCCAGGGCGGGTCGGTGTCCAAGGGCCTCAACGAGTCCTACGCCGACATCATGGGCAACCTCATCGAGTGGCGGCACGAGGGCAGTCCAGATTGGTTGCTCGGCGACGATGTCGCCACCGACCGGTCGAATCCCACGCGGGACATGACCGAGCCCTACCAGAGCAGTTGGCGTTCGGCGAGCAATGAGCATGTGGTTGGGCGTGTGCTCGATTTTGTCGCCCATCGGGCGTGGCAATTCAACGCCTCTCACCAGCTATCTCGCGAACAGTGGTCGCAGATCTGGTACCGCTCGCTGAGGATTCAGCCTCCCAAGGCGGGCTTCACGGATGTGCGATTTGCCGTGCTCGCCGCGGACAAAG
>JAISBQ010000017.1 GCA_031266115.1 Bifidobacteriaceae bacterium | reverse complement strand
GGGGATTACGCGACCACCGCCGAGGTCGCCCAGTTGTATAGCGACGCGCGCCTGGTGCTCGCCGATCACTGGGGTGACATGGCCCGCGAAGGCTTCGTCTCCAACCGCCTCTTCGACGCGGTGGCCTGCGGTGCGCGGGTGGTCTGCGACCGCGTCGACGGGCTGGATGCGGCGTTCGGCGGCGCAGTCCAGACCTACACCGGCCCGGCCAACCTCGCCTATCTCGCCTCCGATGAGGGGCTGGCCACGGTGTTCCCGGACGATGCCGCGATGGCCGAGGCCGCCGCCCGCGTGCGCGGCGAGCATTCCTTTGCCGCCCGCGCCCGCCAACTCGTCGCCGATGTCGACGCGCTGAAGCGCGGCGACGCGCGCACCTGAGACTCCCTCGCGGCCCGGCCACCGAGCTGGTCGGGCCGCGAGGAGAACTGTCTCATCTCGGCGGGACTACGTGCCCGTCTCGCCGGTATCGCCGATGTTCTAGCCCGTGACCTTCAGGGTGTAGACCGCCTTCTTACCGCCCGCGCTGACCGTGATTTTCGTCGATCCCGGCGCACGCGCCGTCAAGACGCCGTACTTGTCGATCGTGGCGACGGATGGCGCGGAGGAGGTATAGCGGATCTTCACTGTGAGTGCGCGGGCCGGGGTGTAGGTGCCCGTCACGTAGGTGACTGTTCCGGCATGGACGGTGCGCGGAACAGTGGCCTTGACCTTCGCGACCGTCGTGGTCGCCGGCGCCTTGGCGAGCACCCGGACCGTGACGGTGGCGGACTTTCCGCCCGCCCTGGCGGTGACGACCGCGGTGCCGGCCTTCTTCGCTGTGATCTTGCCAGCCGCGGACACCGAGGCGACCGACGCCTTGGAGCTCGCCCACGTGGCCTTGGCCTTGACGCCGGCCGCGTTCAGGCCGGTGGCGGCAATGGTGGCCGAGGCACCTCGGACCAAGGTCAACTGCCGTTGAGCAACCTTGACCCGCGCAACCTGGGTCGACTCGGGCACCAGCGTCGGCACTGGCTCGGCCGCCTTCAAGGCGCCGAGTGCCTGGGTGACTTGCCCCATCGCCGCATCGATCCGGGCACCCGTCGCCTGGGCGACCAGATCGGCCAGCACGGTCGGGACCAGGGGATCCGGGGTCTTGGTGCTATCACCCGGGGTCTTCGTGTCGTCACCTGGGGCCTTGGTGTCGTCCGAGTCATCCGGATCGTTAGGCACCCCGGGGCCGGGGACGAGTTCCAACGCGGCAAGGGTCTGGCGCACGGAGGCCTCGGCGGCGTCGAGCGCCGCCTGAGTGCTCGGTGCCGCTGCCAACGCCCGTGCTGCGCCTGTGGCCACAGCGAACGCGGTCCACGTGGGCACCGTGTACTCGGACGAGTTCAAGCCGAGCCCATCAATGGTCGCGAGCAACGCCTCAAGGCCCGCTGCCGAGCCGGTCCCCGGGTCCACCGCCGCGCCACGCAGGCCGGTCAGCCCGTCGAGCAGCGCCTGGACCGCCGCCGCTGCCTCGCCTCGATCGATGGGAGGAGTGGCGGCAACCGTCTCGGCCGTGCCAAGAGCCAGCGCGAACCGCGCCCACGATTCTGGGGAATAGTCGGCCTGATCAAGCGAATCAACCTGGGTGAGGAGGTGAAGGAGCCGGTCGGGGGCCGACGCGTTCGGATGCGGTTCGAGGCCCGCCACCGCCGCCAGCAGACGAGTGTGCGCGCCGTTCACAGCCACCTGGCTGCCGGGAACGGCCACCGCGGCCTCGGCCTCGGCCAACGCCTGAGTGAGTTCGCGCCACGAGTCCTGCGTGTAGGCGGCCGGGTCGAGTTGGCCCGAATCGACCTCGGCGCGCACGCCGGCGGACAGACCGGCCAAGGCCGAGACATCCGGCGCTAGGGCGAGCGCCGCCCAGGCGGCGTCGAGCTCCAGCAAGGCACCCACCACGTCTGCGGACGTGACGTTCTGCGGCGCCGCCACCAGGGCGGCAGCCGCATCGGCGGCGTTGCTCACGCGCGCCCACGAGGCGGCGGTGTACCGGAGCTCCACGGCCGAGAGCGACTCGAATGCGGTGATCGCCTCACTCAACGGCGTGACGTCACCGCGGGGGATGAGCGGCGCCGCTGCCAGCGCCGCCAAGGCGCCGGCCACCGCGCCCGGAGTGGCCAGCTCGTCGCTCACCACACCGTTCGCCTGCGTGAGCGCACTCGTCAATGCCGTCCACGAAGCCTCAGTGACGCTCGCTGGATCGACGGCATCGGCCTGCGCCTGTGCCGCCACGATTCCGGCTGTCAAGTCCGCGGTATCGGTCAGAACGTCGGCGATCGCCACGGTCTGCGAGACGGCCGGCTGATCCCCGAGTTCGCCGTGATGGGCGCTGACCACCACGCCCAGCTGCTTGCCGATATCGCCGGCCACTGGCGTGTAAGTCTCATTCGTCGCGAGGGGGATCGCCACGCCATCGGCCGTCCACTGGTAGGACACCGAATCCGGTTCCACGCTCCAGGTTCCGGCCGCAATACTCACCGGCGCGCCCACGTGGGCATAGACCGTCGCCAGCGCTAAGGACGGCGAGGTGACGGGCGTCATCGTGGACGTTCCGTTCCCCACCACGCGGACGATGGCGGAACGGGAGTAATTCTGTGCGCCATCGGACACATAGGTGGTCACCCGAACCTCACCGGTCCTGGTCGCGGTCAACAGTCCGGATGAGGTCACCGAAGCCCCTGCGGTGTTCTTGTCCATCGGGGCGATGCGGTAGGAGAACGCGGCCGATTCGGCCCCGGCCACCCACGTGGCGAGCTGCAGGCCCGGATCAATCGCCTGGGAGAGTTCGACATTCCGGTCGGGGAAGACCGCGTTCCCGCCGGTGGCGGCGGTATTCGGCTCGTCGACCACCAGCGTGAGGAACTGGAACTCGTGGTCGGAAGGGTTGTAGGTGTCGTGAATTCCGGTGATCATGAACCGGGCCGTGGACGCCAGAGATGGCCGCCACGATCCCATGGGCACAAACGATCCTTCCGACCCGTCGGTCTCGGAATACCAAGTGCTATAGGTGTCGCCGACCCGCTGGATGCGCAACCAATAGTGCAGGGGCGTGTGGCCTTCATGGGGAACGTTGGCGGCGAAGTCCCCGCCGCTCTCCCAGATCGTTTGGAAGCGCCCACCGTTCTCCCCGGAACGGACCACCTTGAGGTAGTTGTCGTCGTCTTGATAGATGCCGATCACAGCCTGCGGGTAGTTGCCAGAAATCTGAGCCGGCAGCTGGCCTTCGACGGTGACCCGCCAATCGCCGGGGGCGCTGTGGAGGAACAGGTTCTCGGCGCCGTTGGTGCTCCCAGCCAGACCCGTGCCCCCGTGGGCAATCACCGTCAGGCCCCCGGTCGGTGTCAGGCTCCAGTACCCCGCGGCCGGCCGAGCGTTGACCCAGCCCGCCGCCTCCATGGCGGCGGTATCGTCCCCGGTGCCCGCCAACTCGCGGAAGTCGACACTCTCCAACGGCACGGCCGGTGGCGGGGGAGGCGGCGGTGCAGTCGGGTCTTCGACCGTCAGGCTCGGCACCGTTACCTGCCATCCGCCGCCCGTGGTCACCGCGAAGGCCCCCGTGGTGAACTTGGGATGGTCGAAGACCTTGTCCACCTGGCTGACCAGGGTGAAGTCGGTTCCGTTGTTGGACACCGATGCCGAATAGTGGTTGCCGACCTTGGTGAGGCGCAGGTAGACCGTGTTGTCCGGGCCGATGGCCCAGGAAATCTTGTCATCCACGTTCGCGCCACCGCCACCGGTGGACCAGAGCTGCACCACCGAGCACGCACCGCCAGTCGGACAGCCGTTGAAACCGTAGACGAACTTGAACAGAGCATTCTCGTCCTCGGTGACCCCGATGCCCACCTGCTCGTAGAGCGTGTTGGGCGACCGCGACACGTCGATACGCATCGTCGCCCGCCAGTTGCCGTCCGCCACGTGCGTGAACGTGTTGTCGCCGCCCCAGTCCTGGGTGCCAGCGGTGAGGGTCATGCCTTGGGTGCCGAAGGAGAGGCGCGCGGGGTCCAGGGTGTTGACCGTCCACCCAGCCGCCTGTAGATCGGCGAACGAGGTGATGTCCTGGGCAAAGTCCACGGACTCCAGATTCGTACCCACCGGCGTGATGGGGATGGGCGGGCCCACGTCGAGGGATGCGAACGCGGCCGTGACCACCGGAGCCGAGCTTGTCCCGGTGGTGGCACCGAGCATCACCCGTGGATTGATGAACTCCTGGACGATGGCGCCCCCCACCTCAGTGAACGTGAGGCCATCGGTGGAGAATCCCGCCGCCACTTCGCCATCGGCGCGCGTCAGGCGCAGGTACACCGTGGTGGCGGTCAAGGGCGGCCCGGCGGTAGAGGTCCACTGTCCACCAACCTCGCTGGACCATACGATCCGTGCGGCGCCGGCGCCGGCGTTCTCATAGGACAGCGCCACGTAGTTGTCCGGATCATCGCCGAGCGCGAGGAACGCCTCCTGATGGTCGACTGTGGGCAACGCGGACATGGTGAGTCTTGCCGTCAAGGTCGCATCGTCGCTGATCGTGTGGGACACCACGTTGTGCGCAGTGTTTGCGCCCTGGCGCATGGTGCCACGCTCGGCACGAATCGCCGGCCCGTCGGCGCCGAGTCCCCACCATCCGGTGTGCTCCCCGGACACGGTCCATCCGTCATCGGCCAGCGTCGCCCAATCCGTGGCGGTGAAGTCCACGGATGCCGCCGAGACGGTGAACCGGATCGTGTACACAGTTGCCGCGCCGGGTACCGCCGCGTTCGCCACCTCGACGGTCGCCTCGCCGGGAACGCCCGCGGCTTGGCGGACGGTGACGGTGTAGCCGTCCGCGTCCGCGCTCACCTCGGGCGCGGAGGATCCGGCCGGAGCGGCGACGGCGTAGTCGGTGATCTGCGCGTCGAAGCCGGGCACGGTGGTCCCGGCCACCCGCAGATCCGTCAGCGGGTAGCGGTTGTGGGTCACGGCGACAGGGAACGAGGTGGACTTGGTCACCCCGTCCGCCGTGACGGTCGCGGTGATCGAGGTGATGCCAGTGCCCGTGGCCCGCACCTGGCCTGCCCTGTTGACCGTCGCCACCGATGGGTCGAGGGAGGCATAGGTGACCTTGACTGCGGTGAGATCGTAGAAACTCTGGTCGTTCGCGACGGCGGAGAGATTGGCATCGATCACGTTGTCCGCCCGCTCCAAGTCCAGATGTGTCCCGGACGGCATGGCGACCACGCGCTCAAGCGCCCTGGTCAACCCCCCGGTCAACTCGAAGGGGGCGGTGAGCTGGTGGGCGGGATCGGCGTCGGGGCCCACCCCGATCGTCCAGGTCCCGGTGTCGTACACCTGACGGTCGGCGCCGGAGTCCCAGAACCACAGGTCCTCCAGGTCGAGGTCGAGGCGGACTGTACGGCTCGCACGCGCGGGGATGGCCACCTTGTCGAAGGCCTTCAGCCGGGAGTTCGGGCGCGTGACGCCATCGGCGGCCGGCGACGCCGCATAGAGCTGAACCACCGCCTGACCGGGCGTGGACGAGGTGTTGGTCACGGTGACGCGCGCGGTCAACGCGTCATCCGCGGTCCCCGAATCCCTGGACAGCACCAAGCCGGAGTAGGCGAACTGGGCGTAGCTCAGCCCATGCCCGAACGGATAGCTGACGTCGCCGTCGAAGTACTGGTACGTGCGCCCATGGACGGAATCGTGGGGAGAAAGGTTGTAGTCGTAGCGCACCGAACCCAGCTGAGATTCATGCGTGTACCAGGTGAACGGCAGGCGCCCACCCGGCTCGGCTCCGTCGATGTTCCACAGCACGCGCCCGATGGCGCTGCCCTGCTTTTGGCCGTTGAAACTGGACCACAAGATGGCAGGGACCTGCGCCAGGGAGCGGAACGATTCGATGTTGACCATGTTGTAGTGCTGGATGTAGGCGACGGTCCTCGGGTTGAGGCTGGCTGCACGGGCGACGAGCGCAGCCTGGCCGCGGGTCAGATTGAGATCGGCGCGATCCCGGGTCTCGTCGGACTCTTCGCGGGAGCTTCCGAGGACAACGATGACGGTGCTGGCGTCCCGGATCGCGTCTTCCTCGGCCGGGGACACGGTGTTGTTGTCGCCGGGGATGTACTGGAACGTTCCGCTCCCGCCGGTGACCTGTGCGACGGCCTCCTGGATTCCTCGGCGCGGGTTGTTGCAGTCGGCCGATGCGGACAGGTTGGCGCAGTCGATGGGCAAGACCCCATCTGCGGAGTATCCGCCCAGAGTCATCGTGTTGGCCGTGGGCCCGAGCACCACCACGCTCGCGGCATCGGCGGCGTTCAACGGCAGGATCGGGGTGGAATGCGTCGGGTCTGGCTCGTTCTTCAGCAGGACGATCGCCTCTTCGGCCACCTGGGTGGCGACGGGGAGATTCACTCCGCTGAGTGCGACGTCCTCGCGGGTGTACGAGCTGAACGGCACCTTGTCCGCCGAGTCGAACATCCCCAGTCGCATCCGCTCCAGGAACAGGTGCTGCAGGGCGATATCCACATCCTGTTCGGTCAGCCATCCTCCAGCGATGGCGGCGGAGGTCTGGCTCGCATACTGGGTGCCCATGCAGTCGATATCGGTCCCGGCCTTGATTGACCAGGCCGTGGCCTGCGGTTTGGTGATCTCGGTCCCGAGGGCCTCGGGCTGCCAGCGGTGATCGTTGGTGATGTTGTCGATCGCCCCGCAATCGGACGTGATGTAGCCGTCGAATCCCCACGTGCGCCGGGCCACGTCGGTGACGTACTCGGTGTTCGCGGACATCGGCACACCGTTGACCCTGTTGTATGCGGTCATGATCCCTTGCGCGCCGGCATCCTCGACCAGCGGTTGGAACGACTGCAGGTAATACTCACGAATCTGGGACTCGGAGATGTCCGAGGTGTCGGTGTAGCGCACCATCTCGTTGTTGTTGGCGAAGAAGTGCTTGGGAGTGGAGACGACCTTGACGTAGGTCGCGTCGTCGCCTTGGAGGCCCTTGACGTATTCCCCGGCCACCTGGCCGGTGAGGAACGGGTCCTCACCGTAGGACTCGTCCGCACGGCCCCACCGTGGATCGCGCGAGAGGTTGACGGTAGGCGCCCAATAGGTGAGGGGCCGCGTGCCGTAGTTGAAGTAGGCGCGGGCTTCATCGGAGACGGCCGTAGCGACATCGCCCACCAAGTCGGGATTCCACGTGGACCCCAGGCCAAGCGCCACAGGGAACGACGTGGCGGGGTTGGCGCCCTGAAGGCCGTGGTTGGCCTCGCCGCCCCACATGTAGCTGGGGACGGAGAGCCGAGGGATCGCCGCAGCGGTGTGGGTGACAAGCTGCGTGATCTTCTCGTCCAGTGTCATGCGGGACACCAGGTCAGCGGCGCGCTCGGCGAACGAGTAGGCGCCGGAATCATCCAGATATGGCGCGACGGGGGCGACGCGGTCCCCTGGTGGTGGTGCCCCGGTGGCGCCAGGGACTGACACGAGCGAGACAGCAACGACAGCAGCGAGCGCGACCATGGTCTGGGCGCGCCGAAGCGTAATGGGATGTGACATGAGGCGGTCCTCTCCGCAGCATTGAGAAAAGGTGGCGCGAACTCACGGGCCGGGCGTCCGCTTGACGCAAGAACCAAACATACCCCCGCCCGCCGTCCGTGGCGGACCGGCCCGCCCGCGGATACGAGCCACGACGTCATCGGGCGTTCGTGCCCGGCCAAGGCGCACGGGCCCGCGCCGACACGAGAGTCGAGCAGCGCCGAGCGCTACCACCCGGCAGAGGCGCCCGCCTGCCCGACCGTTCGGGGAACCGACCACGGGTTGGCATCGCTGATCGCCGGGGGCATCAGCGCCGCCGGGACATTCTGAAAGGCGACCGCGCGCAGGAACCGTCGGATCGCCGCGGTGCCCACCGAGGTGGCATCAGCCGTGGTGGCAGGCCATGGGCCGCCATGCTGCATCGCCGGAGTCACCGCGACACCCGTTGGCCACCCGTCCACGATCACGCGACCGGCGTGTCGCGCCAGCCCCGCCAACATCGCCCCGACCGTCCCGTCTCGCTCACCTGAGCCCAGATGGACGGTGACGGTGAGGTTCCCGGGGAACAGATCCGCGACCACGGCCGCCAGATCGGTGGCAGCCGGATACCCGACGATGACGGAGAACGGTCCGAACACCTCATCCAGCAACGTAGGCCCCGCGGTGCAAAGAGTGTCGAGCTCAGTCCAGGCGATGGTCGGAGTGACGTGCGCTTGACCTTGCGCATCGCGCAGTTCAGCGCCGCGATGGATCACCCGCACACCGTCGGTGCCCAGCACTTGGGCGCACCGTGCCTCGTATCCGTCCGCGATTCCCGGCGTCAACATCCGGTGGGCGGGCGCAGCGGCGGCCGCCGCGGCGACCGCCGGGCCGAGACCAGCCACGGCCTCAGCTGGGAGGAAGCAGAACCCCGGTTTGGTGCACAGCTGTCCGGCCGATCCGGCGACGGAACCCACATAGGCCCGGACCAGGTCCGTCCCTCGCTCGCGTAGGGCCTCACCCGTCACCACAACGGGGTTGACGCTGCCCAACTCTCCATAGAACGGAATCGGATCTGGCCGCGCATGGGCGCGGTCGGCCAATGCGCGGCCCACTCGCTGAGAGCCGGTAAAGCTGGCCGCCCTGACACAGGGATGGTCCAGAAGGGCCAAGCCATCGGACCTGGACACGACGAGTTGCAGCACCCCATCCGGCAATCCCGCCCCGACCAAGGCCGCCGCCGCGATGTCGGCCGTGCGTGCCGAAAGGCGCGGATGGCCGGCGCTGGCCTTGACAATGACCGGGCAGCCGGCGGCGAGAGCCGCGGCCGTGTCACCCCCGGCAACAGAAAAGGCGAACGGGAAGTTGCTGGCGGCAAAGTTGAGCACAGGACCCACTCCGACGTGGACGCGCCGCAAGTCAGGGCGAGGACCAAGGACAAACTGGGGATCGGCATCGTCGATCCTCACGTCCAGGTACCCGCCATCGACAACGACGGCCGCGAATAGACGCAATTGCACGCACGTGCGGCGCAGTT
>JAISBQ010000005.1 GCA_031266115.1 Bifidobacteriaceae bacterium | reverse complement strand
GGAACACCGTCCGGTCGCTATAGGGAATCGCAATGATGGTCCGCTTGTACCAGAGCAACACCAATCCCGCGGTGATGACAAAGGTAGCGAACAGGCCACGCGGACGGTCTGCCACCGTGCGTCCTCCCTCACCAGATGTGCTATTGACCAGCAGTGCGAGAAATCCTAGACCCCCAAGACGCGAACCTGGACTGTCGAGGTGGCGCGAATGGGTGCTAACAAAGTCGGGCGCGGATCGCGCGCAGAAGCCCAGATCCCTAGATCCCCCAAGGATGATTGTGAACACACACCAGCCCCGTCATCGGGCGCGCCATCGCCGATCGGCCGTGACCTTCGGTGCCAAGAAGATGGTCAGTCTTGCCGGTGTGGTCGCCCTCGCGGCCACCATAGCCCATGCCTCGAGTGTCCTCGCGGCGGCGCCTGACCTGGTGGAATTGCCCAGGCTCGCGAACGGCGCCGTCGATTTCACGGGCGCGCAGTGGTCCGCGATCACCCCTGCGGTCGGGGAGGTCATGGCGACCGATAGGTTCGAACGCAACGGAGTGACCTACCGGGTGGATGTCCGCAATCCATGGACATCGGGCTTCAGCTGGGGTGCCAATCCGTTGGTCGCGAATGCCATCACCAATGAGCGGGACGGTGATTCGCACACGTATTCCTACAACGCGGGCAACGCGACCACCAGCAGCTTCCTCCTCGCGACCGCGGGGGAGCTGTGGGGTCTGAGCTGCCACCACGCCCGTGCCTATTACACGGGCACCATCGGGGGCTCGCCGGTGGCCGCGCGGCAGTGCGGGTACAGCCCGCTGACCGGCGTTGACCTCACGTTCTCCGACGTGGTCCGGCTCGCGGCGGACGGCCGGATTGTCCACGACGTGACCGTGACCAACGTGGGAACCGCCGCGTTGGGCCAGTTCGGCTTCGGCGTGATGCTTGACACCATGCTGGACCAGGACGACGAGGTCCCCCTGATCAAGAGTGCTGCGAATGCCATCTACATGCAGAACGGCGGTTTCCGCCTCTATCTCACGATGACGCAAGGTGACCTGATGCTGGCGGGGAGCTGGGCCTATGCACCGGATGACTTTGGCGGATGGAGCGATGTCGCGGACTCGCGCGCCGGCGGGACGATTGTCGATGGTGTCGATTCCGCTGTCGTCTACCAGACGCTCGGCAATGGGCTGGCTGTTGGGGCGTCGGCGCGGCTGCAATATGAGGAGCGGGTGTTCTCGGCGTCCGAAATCCAGCCGGCGATGGCGCGCGTGACGCTGGTCGACGACGATAGGGCTGGAGCCGAGGTCGCTCCCGTCGATCCTGGCGCGGCTGTACTCACAGGGGAACCCCTGACGGAGGTTGGCTTCACTTGGGCGGATGCTGAGGCGTTGGTTCCTACCGGATACGCGGTCGCGTCGATCGACAACGTGGCGCTGTATGACGACGACAACTCGACCGTTCAGGAGATCATGGTCTACCTGGTTCACGACGCCGACTATCCCGGTGAGGAACCGAGCGACTCGCCGAGCGCGCCGGCATCCCAGTCGCCCGGGCCGAGCGACTCTCCCTCCGCGCCCACGTCGCAGCCACCTGGCTCGAGCGACTCGCCGAGTACACCGGCGTCGCCACCGCCCGTGCCCGGTGTGCCGGCGGACCCGCCGCAGTCGCCTGCGCCGAGTGGGCCTCCGGCCCCGCCTGGATCGCCAGCGCCGGTTGCGACTCCACCCGCGGCCAAGGCGCCGCAAATCGTCCGGTTTGGGACGCGGTTCAAGACGGTGGTGATCCCCGCCGGGACCACCACGAAGGTCAAGGTCGCCACCTATCCAGCGCCGGGGACCAGGGCCGGCACGACCCGTGTGACGTGGAAGACCGGCTCCGCCTCGGTAGCGTCTCCGGTCAAGGGCAAGAAGACCGGGACCATGTCCTGGCGGACCGGATCGACCGCCACCGTGGCACTCAAGGCGTTCGCTGCGGGGCGCACCCAGCTCACGCTGACCTCGCCGGGAGCCAGCCCTGTCACCATTCGGATCAAAGTGGTCTCCCAGGCCACGGCCCAAACGAAACGGCTGCGCGAGGTGGACCTTGACGGTCCCGGAACCCTGGCCATCGGACGGTCTACCGTGCTCAAGCCTGAGTTGACCCCGGCTGGAGCGATCCGGTCCGGCGCCTCGTGGCGCTCTACCGACCCTGAGGTCGCGACAGTCAACGCCGTGGGACGCGTGACAGCGAAGTCCACGGGGAGGACCGTCATCGTCCTCAAGGTTGAGGGGAAGACCGCCAAGAAGACCATCACCGTCCGCTGACCCGCATCGCGGGCCGGCACCGGCCCGAGTGAGGACGCTCGCCTGGTGGCCTGGCAACGGTAGGCTCTAGGAGCACACAGTCTCGCCCGATGCACCGATCGGCGTGGACAACGTCTTTAGACACAAAAGGGGAGTGTCCAATTGGCCACCATTGAGCTTGTTCTTGCGCGCGAAATCTTGGATTCGCGCGGCAATCCCACTGTGGAGGTCCAGGTGGGCCTCGACGATGGCGCCGTCGCCCGTGCCGAGGTGCCATCTGGCGCGTCGACCGGCGCCTTCGAGGCGATCGAGCGGCGCGACACCGACAGCCCACGCTACGGCGGCAAGGGTGTCGAGGGCGCCGTTGGTGCCGTGCTCGACGAGATCGCGCCCGAGGTGATCGGTTTGGATGCCTCCTGGCAACGGACCGTGGACCAGGCGATGATCGACCTGGATGGCACACCGAACAAGGGGCGACTCGGTGCCAACGCGATCCTCGGGGTGTCCCTGGCCGTGGCGCAGGCCTCGGCAATCTCAGCCGAACTGCCGCTGTACGCCTACCTCGGCGGCGCCGCGGCGCGCCTCCTGCCCGTGCCGATGATGAACATCCTCAACGGCGGCTCGCACGCCGATTCGAACGTGGACATCCAAGAGTTCATGGTCGCGCCCATCGGCGCCCCCTCGTTCCGCGAGGCGCTGCGCTCCGGCGCCGAGGTCTACCACGCACTGAAGTCCGTCCTCAAGAAGGCTGGGCTGGCCACCGGCCTTGGCGATGAGGGTGGCTTCGCCCCGGACCTGCCATCCAACCGTGCCGCTTTGGACTTGATCCTCAGCGCCATCGACAAGGCCGGATACACCCCTGGCGCGGATGTCGCCTTGGCACTTGATGTCGCCTCGACCGAGTTCTTCGCCGATGGCGCCTACCAGTTCGAGGGTGAGGCCCGGTCCACGGAGTACATGGTCGAGTATTACGAGAAGCTGGCCGGAGACTATCCGCTGGTCTCTATCGAAGATCCCCTCTCCGAGGACGAGTGGGAGGCGTGGGCGTCCCTGACATCCGCCATCGGCGCCAAGGTTCAGATTGTGGGCGACGACCTGTTTGTCACCAATCCCGAACGCCTCGCCAAGGGGATCGCCCTGGGGGCGGCCAACTCGTTGCTCGTCAAGCTCAACCAGATCGGCACGGTCACCGAGACGCTGGATGCTGTCGAGATGGCGCATCGTGCGGGCTACACCGCCATGGTGTCCCACCGTTCCGGCGAGACCGAAGACACCACGATCGCGGACCTGGCCGTCGCGCTCAATGCTGGCCAAATCAAGACTGGTGCTCCGGCCCGCGGCGAGCGGGTCAACAAGTACAACCAACTTTTGCGGATCGAGGAGTTGCTCGGCGACGCTGGCCGCTACGCTGGCGCCACGGCGTTTCCTCGGTTCGTCAGCTAGGGCGCCGCTGAGCAAGTGGCGCTGAATCGGCGGTGTTCGACCGCAGTCCTCGGCGCACGGCATGGTCGGGTCTCAAAGGGATAGGCGACCATGAAATTCGCTGGTGTCGGTTTGATGGATGGCCACACGCGCCCCATGAGGGTGGGGCGGACAGCGATCCGGTGTGCCGCTCCGCGACCCGCGTGGGTGATTACCCCGCCCACGCGGGTCGTTGCGGCATTATGGGGCGGGTGAGATTCCACCGCAGCCACAAGACGTCGACGAGCCCGCATGGGGCGGGGACGCCGGTGCGTGGCCGGCCTGCTCACCCCGCCCGGTCGCGCCGCCCGGCCGGCGCTGCCCGCTTGCGTCTGGAAGCGCACAAAGCCGACGATGCCGAACGTGAGCGGGCCATTCACGGTCGCCATCGGCGCAACATCGGCTTCCGCATCGCCACGCTGGGACTGGCGTCGATGCTCGTGTTCGCGTTGACGTTCCCCACGGTGCGTCTCTACCTCGGTGAACATCGGGAGCTCGAGGTACTGCGCGAGCAGGCCGCCGCCGCACAGGAAGCGACCGATGAGCTCAAGGCGCAGTTGCGCCGCTGGGACGATCCGGCCTTCGTTCAGGCTCAAGCGCGTGAGCGCCTGAGCTATGTCATGCCCGGCGACATCGCCTTCAA
>JAISBQ010000001.1 GCA_031266115.1 Bifidobacteriaceae bacterium | reverse complement strand
TCAACCGAATCCTGCGCGAGCAGATCGGGGGCGTGCGAGTGATCCGCGCGTTCGTCCACGACGATGTCGAGCGTGAGCGGTTCGGTGAGGCGAACACCGCCCTGACCACCCTCCAGCTCAAGGTTGGACGCCTGTTCGCTGTGATGTTCCCGTTCGTCATGCTCATGATGAACGTCTGCTCGGTCGCGGTCATCTGGTTCGGCGGGCACCGTGTGGCCGATCGCGCCATGGAGACCGGAGCGTTGACCGCCTTCATCACCTACCTCATGCAGATTCTGATGAGCCTGATGATGGCATCGATGATGTTCTTCTTCGTGCCTCGCGCCCAAGTATGTGCGGATCGCATCCAGGCGGTCCTCGGTACATCCAGCACGGTGGTTCAAGCCGCCGATGCCGTCACTCACCTGCCGCGACCCGGGGAGTTGGCGATGACCGGAGCGGTCTTCCGCTATCCCGGCGCGGAGCACCCGGTGCTCCATGACATCACGTTCGCCGCTCACCCCGGCGAGACCGTCGCCATCATCGGCTCCACCGGATCGGGAAAGACCACGTTGCTCAACCTCGTACCCCGGCTGTTCGACGCCACCGAGGGGTCTGTCGAGGTCGGTGGCCAGGATGTGCGGCGGACCAAGCTACACACCCTGTGGGCCGGAATTGGCCTGGTTCCGCAAAAGGCTTACCTGTTTTCCGGGACCATCGCGTCCAACCTCCGGTATGGCAAGCCCGAAGCGTCCGATGACGAACTGTGGCAGGCCCTGGAGGTCGCCCAAGCGAGGGACTTCGTCGAAGCGTTGGAGGGAGGCCTGGAGGCTGATGTCGCGCAGGGGGGTACCAACTTCTCCGGCGGCCAGCGTCAACGCCTCGCGATCGCGCGTGCCGTGGTGCGACGGCCCGCTGTCTACCTGTTCGACGATTCCTTCTCGGCCCTCGACTTCGCCACCGACGCGCGGCTGCGTGCAGCGTTGAAGCCGGTAACGCGAGGAGCGACGGTGGTCATTGTCGGTCAGCGCGTGGCGACCATCCGCGACGCCGATCGCATCGTGGTGCTCGACGCCGGCCGGATCGTCGGTCAGGGCACTCACGCCGAGCTTCTGGCCGGCTGCGAGACCTACCAAGAGATCGTGTATTCCCAGTTGAGCGCGGAGGAGGCAGCATGAGCGGGGAGTCAACCACAAGGATGCAGCGGGCCAGGCGGACTGATCCAAGGGGCCCCCAAAGCGGGGCAGACGCGCCCAGCCCAGCCACCGGAGCGGCTGAGCGAGGCCGGGCGAGGCGACGGACGGCATCGTCCGCCTCACGCCCACCCCAGAGGCATGGGCCAGGAGGCGGCGGGCCCATGGGCATGGGTATGCCGGCCGCGAAGTCGTTGAACTTCAAGGGCTCCGGCCTGCGGCTCCTGCGGGAACTGAAACCCGAACGGTGGCCGCTGTTCGGGGCGATCGCCCTGGCCATCATCTCGGTGGCGCTCGGCGTCGTGGGGCCCAAGATGCTCGGCAACGCGACTCAGGAGGTCTTCACGGGCTTTGTCGGGGCGCAACTACCGGCCGGGACCTCCAAGGCGCAGGTCGTAGAGGGGTTGCGCGCGCGAGGCCAGGATCAATTCGCGGACATGCTCTCAGGGATGGACGTGACACCCGGCGAGGGGGTCGATTTCCACACCGTGGGCTCCATCCTGCTCGCCGTCCTCATCATCTACGTCGCCTCGGCACTCTTCGGCTATGTCCAGGGGCTACTCACCACCACGGTGGTCCAACGCACGGTGTTCCGGATGAGGCGCGATGTCGAGACGAAATTGGGCTATCTGCCGCTCAGCTACTTCGACCGGCAACCCCGCGGGGAGATCCTCTCTCGCGTGACCAATGACATCGACAATGTCGCCCAAACGTTCCAGCAGACCATGTCGCAGCTGCTCAACGCGATATTCATGGTGCTGGGCGTGCTGGTGATGATGCTGACCATCTCGCCGCTGCTGACTCTGGTGGCGCTCGCGACCGTGCCGTTGGCGGCCGTGATCACGATGCTCATCGCGAGGCGGTCTCAGCCACAGTTTGTCCGCCAGTGGGGGGCGACCGGGGAGCTCAACGCCCACATCGAGGAGATGTACACGGGGCATGAATTGGTCAAGGTGTTCGGACGTCAACGTGAGGCGGCCGAGGAATTCCGGGAGCTCAACGGCGATCTGTACACGTCGAGTTTCAAGGCCCAGTTCATCTCCGGTGTCATTCAGCCGACCATGATGTTCGTCTCCAACCTCGGGTATGTCGCGATCGCCGTCCTCGGGGGCCTGAGGGTCGCCTCGGGGACGATGTCGTTGGGCGATGTTCAGGCGTTCATCCAATACTCACGTCAGTTCACCCAGCCCATCACCCAGGTTGCCTCAATGATGAACCTGCTCCAGTCAGGCGTGGCCAGCGCGGAACGGGTCTTCGAACTGATGGATGCCGAGGAACAAAGCCCCGACCCCATCGACCCCGTGCGGCTGGCCGATCCCGCCGGTCGCGTGGACTTCGACGGCATCGAATTCACCTACGACCCCGAGGTCTGCCTCATCGACAACCTGGACCTCCACGCCACGCCGGGACAGACGGTCGCCATCGTCGGCCC
>JAISBQ010000305.1 GCA_031266115.1 Bifidobacteriaceae bacterium | reverse complement strand
CCGTGCCTGGCCTCGTGGGCAAAGTCCTGGGTTCTTGCGGGCGCACGCGGTCAGCGTCCGCGCGGACCTGACCAAACAGACCTTGGTGACCTGGAGATTCGCACCACTCGGTCCGCGCCCGCGCGGGCCTGGCAAGGTGCCCGGTCATCGACTTGGTGGCGCTCACACTCGGTCCGCGCCCGCGCGGGCCTGGCGCACATTGCCTCGGCACGGCCCTCGCTCCTCACCACCAAGTCCGGGTTCCGCCATCGCGAGCTTGCGGCCGACCCGGGCCGCCCTCGAGTTGCGGGTTTGCGGGGCGAAACAGCCAGATCCGACTCGCGAACTCCACCGCCAACTCGCCCACACCCTCACTCGACAACCAACCACGCAAGGGTCGGGGATGGGCTAGGCCCCGCGGCCGATGACGCGCCGACAGCTTCTGGTGCACGGTCACCTCGACGATGAGCTGTATGGTGCACATGACATAGTGTACGCTGGCTAGTACATTACGTCGTATCTGCTTTACAGAGCACAGGGATGGGAGCACGCCGAGATGTCGTTCTCAGGTCAACGCACACTCGCCGGCCTGGTGGCCGGGGCCGGACTCTTGGTCGCCTACACGATCTACGCGACCAGCGCGGGGTTGGTCTGGTCGGCCGATCTCAGACGGGTCGCCGTGACTATGTTGGTGTTCATCGGGGTCAGCGTGGGAGTGACGATCCTGGTCCAGATCGGGTTCCACATCATCGTCGCCATCCGGTTTGCGGCCCGCGAGAGGACTGGTGACCAGCGCCGGGTTGATCGGCTGCTCTCGTCGGAGATGGTGGAGGACGAGATGCAGAAGCTGGTCTCCTTGAAGGCCTCACAGGCGACCGCGATCGGGAGTGGGGTCGGAATGGTCGCTCTCCTCGTCGCCCTGGCGTGCGGCGGCACACCCGCGTTCGGCCTCCATCTGATGCTCTGGTGTTGCGGGGCGGGCTGCTTGGCCGAAGGGACGATGGCGGTCTGGTTCCATCAGCGCGGGGTCCGCCATGGCTAAGCGCATCACAATCACCAATTCGATCCGGCGGTTGCGATTCTTCGCCGATGAGATGACCCAACTCGACCTCGCGGAGAAAGCTGGCTGTTCCCGTCAAACGATCATCGCCTTGGAGGCAGGCAAGTACACGCCGTCGCTGGAACTGGCCTTTCGGATCGCCGTGGCCCTCAACGCGTCGATCGGCGACGTCTTCCGCTGCAACACGCCGGGGGCTCCCGCCCCGCAGGCGGACACCCGATGAGGACCGGGTGTCAGGGCGCCTGCCCGACCTGACCGTCGAGAGAGGAAGGAAACTGTGAGAGCAGTGATCTATGACCGCTACGGCGGTCCACGCCAACTCCGGGCCGTCGAGGCAGACCGGCCGGAGCCGAGGCCCGACGAGGTGTTGGTGCGGGTCAAGGCAGTCGCCCTGAACGCCTACGACTGGCACCTGCTGCGTGGCCGCCCGCTCCTGGTGCGACTCCGCCAAGGGCTGTTCCGGCCGAAGAACCGAATTCTTGGAGCGGATGTGGCGGGCGTGGTGGAGGCCACCGGCAGCACGGCTGACAGATTCCAGGTCGGGGACGAAGTGTTCGGGTGCTTGGAGGGCTCGGGGACGTCCGGGCTCGCGGCCGGGGGCCTGGCCGAGTTTGTCACCACCCCCGAGACCAGCCTCGCCCGCATACCCGCCGGGTTGACGTTCGAGCAGGCGGCCGCACTGCCGATGGCGGGTGGCACAGCGCTGATCGCGGTGCGTGATTGCGGCGCCGTCGCGCCGGGCATGAATGTGCTGGTCAACGGCGCATCCGGCGGTGTGGGGAGCTTCGCCGTGCAGATCGGCCGAGCCTTCGGCGCGCGGGTGACCGGCGTCTGCGCCACAGACCACGTCTCATCGGTGACGAGTCTCGGGGCCGACGCGGTGATCGATTACCGCACACGAGACTTCACCCGTGCGCCCGAGACTTATGACGTGATCATCGACGTGGCCGCGAACCGGCGCGTGCGCGACCTGAAGAAGGCGCTGAGGCCGGGTGGAACCATCGTCTCGGTCGGGTTCTCGACCATGCGTCGCCTGGTGGGATTCAGCGTCGCTGCGCGGCGTAAGAATGCCCGCACACGGGTAGTGCAGTTGGCGGCCGACAACTGGAACAGCGATCATCTCCGGGCACTCGCGAGCTTGGTCGAGACCGGCCAAGTCCTACCCGTGATTGAACGCGAGTGGGACTTGGACCATGTCAAGGAGGCCTTCACGCACATCGAGACGGGCCACGCGGGGGGCAAGGTCATCCTCCGGATCGGCCGCTAACCGACCAGCCGTGCCACCACCGCGTCGCCCTGTGCCCGAACGGCGAGGCCGCCCGCCGTCCTGCCATCGCAGCGCCCGCCGTACTCCCGTACTCGCTCCTCACCGACGATGTCGGTGCCCCCTACTAGGGTGGGCTCCATGCGCCAGACCGATTCGAAGCAGGCTTCGCGACTGGAACTCACGGTGTTGGCGCCACCACGCTTCGACGTCCAGGAACACGCGATCGGCGCCGCGTACGGGTCCTTGGCCACCGGTTCGTCTTTGGTGCTTGGCGATTCCCTCGCCGTCATGTCGACCCTTCCCGCGGAATCGGTACAGACAGTGGTTACGTCACCGCCATACTGGAGCCTTCGGGACTACGGAATCGCTGGGCAGATTGGCTTGGAGGAGAGCGTCTATGCGTTCGTGGCGAATCTTGCCGACGTGTTCGACCAGGTTTTTCGCGTTCTTCGTCCTGATGGAACGATGTGGCTCAACATCGGTGACTCCTACACGTCCGGGAACCGCGGGTGGCGGGCGCCTGACAAGAAGAATCCTGCGCGCGCGATGAGCCTGCGACCCCCAACACCGGAAGGGCTCAAAGACAAAGATTTGATCGGAGTGCCCTGGCGTTTGGCCTTCGCCCTCCAGGACCACGGGTGGTATCTGCGATCCGAAGTCATTTGGCACAAGCCCAATGCTCAACCCGAAAGCGTTCGCGACCGTCCAACGCGCGACCACGAACACGTATTTCTATTCTCTCGCAGCGAGAAGTACACATATCACACCGATGCCATCCAAGGTCCTGGCGGGCGCCGGCTCCGCACCGTCTGGGACATCAACACCAAGCCCAGCAGAGCAGCCTCAGGGCACTTTGCCACCTTTCCCGAAGAGTTGGTTGGCAGGTGTGTGCGCCTCACATCCAATCCGGGAGATCTTGTGCTCGACCCATTCCTCGGGTCGGGGACCACCGCCCTGGTCGCGGGGAAACTAGGCAGGCGCTTCTGCGGAATCGAACTACATCCCGACTACGTCGACATGGCTCGAAACCGACTGATCGCCGCCGGATTTGTCGACACTACGGACAGGGAAAACAACACCGAGAGGCCGTGCATTGACGCAGTTTAGTTTTCCTCCACCTGGCAGACAGATATTCGTTCAGGCGTTCTTGGCTGACTATCGAAGAACCGGGCTTCACGAGGCATTGCGCGAGTCGGCGAGCAGGATCCCCGCGGATGTTCTGAGACGTGAACTACTGGAGTACACCCCTGTTGAAGGCCTCCAGGCCGTCCAAGGCAAAGGAATCAGGGACGAGGCAGCGTTCGCCACGCCCACGCTCCTTCGTGACAACCCTGGCCTACTGGCATACTATCGATTACTCCTAGGTATCTCCCGCAAGGTGTTCTACACCACGAAGACAGGGCTCAGCCTCTTCAACGCCATGGAGGAAAGGCAGGTAGTGACACCCGCTGCCGTCGCCTGGTCGGAGAGTCACACTGGCTGTCGCACCCGACCCAGATGTAGTGATTCGCGAAACCGTCAATAACCAGTCTGTCTACAAAGCGGCCATCGAAATCAAGGGGGCATGGACTATGCCAACCTCCATAATCGGGTCGGAGAGGCTGAGAAGTCGCATCAAAAGGCCCGTGCCCACGGCGCACAAGACTGCTGGACCGTGATTTCACTTGACAGGGCAAATATGGAGCGTCTGCGCCAGGAATCGCCGACAACGCGCGAGTGGCTGGATCTGACGGAGGTCGTGAACATGGAAGGGCCCTCGTGGGAACGACTCGTTGTCATCATGCGCGCCGCCATGGGAATCTGACCGCAAACCCCACCATAGCAACCACCCCAGGGCGCGCAGGCCGCTGCCGGCAGCCGACAGTCAGCCGTTGACATGTGGCAGTCACGCATCCACCCCACGCCCAACGATGTCGTAGGTCTGGTCCACAATGGGGAGCATGTCCCAGTCGGTGCCTGAGAGCTTCTCGGCGGCCACCCGTGCGTGGTTTGCGGGTGCCTTCCACGCTCCGACGGCCGCACAAACCGGGGCGTGGGACGCCATCGGACGCGGAAACCACGCGCTGGTGGTTGCCCCCACCGGTTCCGGCAAGACCCTGGCCGCGTTCCTAGCGGCGCTGGACCGCCTGCTCAGCGCGCCGCCACCGCAGGACCGGGTGCGGCGCTGCCGGGTGGTCTACATCTCCCCACTCAAGGCGCTGGCCACGGACATCCAGCGCAACCTGAGGTCGC
>JAISBQ010000226.1 GCA_031266115.1 Bifidobacteriaceae bacterium | reverse complement strand
GGAGCGGTTGGCGCGCCATTCCTGCCACTCGGCGAGGTAGGCGGAACTCACGGATTCGGATAGCATTGCGCACTCCTCAACTCGCTGTGTCCGGCCGCCACGCTTCCCACGCCCCGCTCGCCGGAGCATTCGGGTAAGCCCGGCAGGCCGCTCCACTCCCCCGGTTGGCTTGGAACCAGTCTGGCACGAGCGGCGGGTGTTCGGCTGGTGTCGCGCTCGCGACTGGTCCTGCGGCTCGCTGAATCGTATGGGCGCGCCCGGCTGGCGGGACGGATAGGGCTCCACAACCCGATAGGGTGTCCGGGTGCCGGCGGACAATGGAGCAGCAGAGCGGATTGTCTGGGTGGACTGCGAGATGACCGGGCTGGACCTCACCGCTGATGCGTTGGTGGAGATAGCCGCTGTTGTAACCGATTCGGAGCTCAATCCCCTCGGGACGGGTGTGGACGTCGTCATCAAGCCGCCGCCCGCCACACTCGATGCGATGGTGCCGCTGGTTCGCGAAATGCACGCCTCATCTGGGCTACTTGACGAGATTCCCTACGGAGTGACCCTGGCGGAAGCCGAAGCACAAGTGCTGGCCTACGTCCGCACGTGGGTGCCAACCGCCGGCAAAGCGCCGTTGGCCGGCAATTCGGTGTCCACCGACAGAGAGTTCATCG
This sequence comes from Bifidobacteriaceae bacterium, assembly GCA_031266115.1. GTDB lineage: Bacteria > Actinomycetota > Actinomycetes > Actinomycetales > WQXJ01 > JAIRRT01. Next base: position 2,127 of record JAISBQ010000226.1, on the reverse strand, counting down.
ACCGGGACATGCCCCTGTTTGGCCGGTTCCTGCACTACCGGACAATCGACGTCTCCTCGATAAAGGAACTTGCCCGCCGTTGGTTCCCCCGTGTCTATTACCGCGCACCCGAAAAGAGTGGCAACCACCGTGCGCTTGGCGACATCCTCGATTCGATCGACGAGTTGCGCTATTACCGGACAATACTCTTTGTCCCCGAACCTGGCCCGGACTCCGAAACCGTCAAACGGGTGGCCGCTGAGACCATCGCCACATCGGTTCGCCACGCGCTGAAGTCCGCCTAGCGGCCTGTCGGGGCCATCGTGTGCGAGGTACAGCACACTACCGGACGGTCGGGTCGGAACGTGCGCGAGGTACAGCACACTTCAACCCCGATTTAGGGCCTTCCTGGACGCTCTTAGTAGGTTGAGCCTCGCGCACAATTCCTCGACATGCGCTGCTAGTGCGCTGTACCTCGCATGCGATGACCCCGGGGCACACGGTGGCCACAGGCACATGGTGACCGCGGCGGCATCGCCCGTCGTGAACCAAGTCGGGGCTGGCAAGGACTCCAACGGTCAGACTCGTCGAGGCGGACTGGTTCAGTCATCCTGCAATGACGTCCATCGCCAACGATGACGAGAGCTTCGTTGGAATTGACCCGCGCCAACGGATCTGGGCGCCAACAGTCTCACCACACCAAGACCCGTCCACGATCACCCGGGGCGCCTCGGTAGATCGTGGACGGGTCTTGGTCTGGACACGGGGCGCGTCGGCTAGAATCACACCCGGCCAGCGCTGAGCGTGGGCCGCGGTGGCTGTAGCTCAGTTGGTAGAGCTCCTGGTTGTGGTCCAGGCGGTCGCGGGTTCGAGTCCCGTCAGCCACCCTTGACGCACGATGTTCAAACCTGCGACGGGTGAGCCTTGTGCTGGTAGGGCGTCTTCAGGGGTGAGGGTGTGGGTGGTGGCCCATTGTTCGGCTCGGTGGATGGTGGCGACGGATAGGAGTTCGTCGTAGGGGGTGGCTAGCTCGAACTCGACTCTGACCCTTTCTTGGGTGGAGCAGGGGTCGCGGGGACGTTGGTGAAGGTTGACCCGGCGAAGGAAAGCGTCGTTGAGGAGCCGCTTCACCGTGGGTCCCGCGCGGTGGTAGATCGCGGCGGGGTCGATGGCCAGGGCGAGGGCGTCATCGACGGCGGCGCGTTGGACGGCATAGTCCACTTTGCAGGCGGCGATGTCGGTTGTGATGCTGTCGAGTTGGACTTGCAGGGCGTCTTGTTTGCGGCCCAACACGTCCAGGGGGACCTTGCCTGCGAGGTGAGCGTCGAGTAGCCGGTCCTGTTCGGCTTGGATCGAGTGTTTGCGGGCGGTCAGGGCATGGAGATCCTTGCCTGCCTCGGCCATGAGCGCGTCATAGTCGGCGTTGACCATCTGGCGCATGGCTGCCTGGTGGGGAGCGTCGAGTTCCACCGTGTGGTAGTGCTCGGCGATGAGTTCTTCGACTTTGGTGACCGAGGTGGCTTGCATCCGGCAATCGGTTGACTTGGCGTGGCGCCCGCCGCAAATGAAATACGGATAGATCGAGCCGGTATGGCTTTTCGCGTGAGTTAGGATCATCCGCGACCCGCACATCCCGCAATACACCAGGCCCTTGAGGTAATGGTCATGGACCTGAGTCCGGTCCCCGCGTGAGGTGTGAGCGGCGAGGACCGCTTGGACTTGGTAGAACACTTCTGGTGGGATCAACGGCTCATGGTTGCCCCGGTAAGTAGAGCCCCGGAACGTGACCGTTCCCTTGTAATACGGGTTGGTCAACACCCGGTGCATCCCCGACTCTGAGATCGGCTTGGCCGGACGAGCAGGAGTAGGCACCGTGGTCAGGCCCTGCGCTGTGAGTTCCCGCCGTAGCTGGGACAGGGTCCAGTTGCCCGAGGCGTACGCCTTGAACGCCCACGCCACCAGATGCCCTCGCTCGGGGTCCACCGCGACCGTGCGCACCTCGCGGCCGACATCGTCGCGGACCCCGACGTTCAGATACCCGATGGGCGCACGAGTCGAGGTCCCTCCCTGTTTCGCCTTCTGGGTCATCCCTTTGATTGACTCGGTAGCCAGGTTCCGGGAATAGAACTCCGCAATCGTGGACATGAT
>JAISBQ010000172.1 GCA_031266115.1 Bifidobacteriaceae bacterium | reverse complement strand
GCGACGAAAAGGCCGGCTCGGTGCGGCCGGAATCGGTCCCCGTTCCTGGGCCGTAGTCGGTGTAGATACCGTCGGTCACCGCGTGCCCTGTGTGGTCGTAATCGACCGCGGACGATTGGACGACGGCGCGGTGGTAGGCAAGGTTGCGGGGCCCGTCGGCGGCGGCGAGCGACGGACTGCCCACCACTGTCAGGGCCGGCAGCAGGGCAACGGTGGCGAGCGCCGCCAGGGGCCGCAGGGCCCAGCGTCGCAGGGATGTGGCGGTATGTTGGGGTGGGGCGCGCCGAATAGACAGCATCATTGCTCCTGTCCATGCCAGGTCGGCAAGTGATTGAGATGGGGCTCGGACTCCTATGGACCCCGGACCACGATGCCGCGGGGAACCATTGTGGACAAAGCGTTGGCCGTCATTATGGCATGGGCCACACCGGCCACACCGTGGCAAACACACCCGCCCCAGCACCAGCTTGATCGGCCCCCGCAGCTCGCCTCACAGCCGGGCGAAGGACGCCCGCATCATGTCCCGCAGGGCCAGCACGGCGTCATCGTCCACGCCGAGAACCGGCTCGGGATCCGGCCGGCTTCCGCGAATCTCGTCGTAAAGGCGTTCCATGCGTTGATCCAGCTCGCAGGCGGTCTCGGCGGCATCGGTCAGCGAGGCCAACAGGTCGGCCGGCACATCGCCGCAGTACTTGTAGAAGATCTTGTGCTCTAGGGAGGCCCAGAAATCCATCGCGATGGTGCGGACCTGGACTTCCACCGGGATCGGAGTGGGCCCGGAGGAGAGGAACACCGGCACCTGGACGATGGCGTGCAATGAGCGATAGCCGTTGGGTTTGGGGTTCTTGATGTAGTCCTTGAGCTGGAGAACCTCGATGTCGTCCTGGGCCACCAGTGCCTCGCAGACCCGATAGGTGTCCGCGATGAAACTGCATGTCACCCGGACGCCGGCGATGTCGGTCAGCTCGCGTCTGATCGCCTCGAACGTGGGCTCAATGCCCTTGCGTGCCAGTTTCTCCAGCATCGACCGGGGAGACTTGAGACGGTGTGTCACGTGCTCAATCGGGTTGGACTGGTGGAGGAGCGCGAACTCGTCGCTGAGGATGGCGATCTTGGTGAGCACCTCGTTGATGCCGGCCTTGTAGCTGACCATGAGTCGAACAAGATCGTCGCGGACCTCTTGAGCCCCAGCCAGGTGCGAGCTCGCGGCGAGGCGGGAAGGATCGCCCGCCCCCACTACCGTGGAGGCTACAGGCGCAGGAACGGGGGGTGTGGAGGCATTCATCCCACCAAGGGTATGGGACGCCGAGGCCCCAGATCCCGCCCAGACCCCACCCCGAGTTTCTGGTTTGAGGGCCGAAAACGGCCGTTTCGGCCCTCAAACCTGAAACTCGGCAACCACCGCGGTGCTTCGGGTGGTGGTGGTCAGGTCATCGGGGGGAATAGCCGGCGTGGGCTGGAGTTTGATGGCCTGGACGCGGGGCGGTTCGGTGGGCGTGAGCTGAACCTCGACGGTCAGGGGACCCCGCGCGCCCGGCAGGGTCCACCCGATGTGAGCCTCCGATATCGCGTAGCCCCCGTCCGGTTGACCGGGGGCGGGTCGACTCAGCACGCCGGTGCGCTTCAGTGCGATGGCAAGATCGGCGCGGCGTTCGTCCCACGGCCGGTCCATCGCCACGTTGTCGGCATAGATCGGCAGCGCGAAGGGATCGCGACCGGCCACCAGTTCGGCCGTCACGAGATCCTTGACGTGCAGCGTCTCGGGCCACGGATGGACCGTGCAGCCCACCGCGCCGGCATCGGACAGCGCCACGCGCAGCGCGCGGTCCGCGATGACCAAGGACCGCGCGTAGCGGCCGTTGGCCACCACGATCACGCCGATCCCCGAATCGAGGTGCCAGCGCATGGCGGTGCCAAACCCGGGGTACCCGCCCGAATGCTGGGCGATGTTGCCCCACACCGGATCGTGATCGACAAACAGCCCATACCCGTATGAGGTGATCTGGGTGTGTTCGGCGACAGTCAGGCGCCCCCGCGACGATCCGCAGCGAAGCACCGGGGGGATGTCGATGTGCCCGGTCTGCATCGCGCGACGCGACGCACGCGACAAGGGCGAAGGATCGGCATCGTCCGTGGGAGGGAACCCGTTCGCCAGCCACGCGGCCCACGCGGCCATATCGTCCACGGTGCTCAGCACCCCGCCAATCGACGAGAACGCCCCCGGTCGCGTGAATGCCTCCGGCACCCATCGGCCGCGGGTGTCGTGGTAGCCGGTGGCTCGTGCAGACGGGGCGACATCGGTGTAGTCGTAGACCGTGCGCCGCAGGCCGAGGGGATCCAACAGCCGCTCGCGGACGTAGTCGGTAAACGGCAATCCGCTGACCCGTTCCACCACCGCACCGAGCAGGGCGTAGCCCACGTTCGAGTATTCGAAGGCGACGCCAGGGGCGCCGATCGTGCGCAACCCCCCGCTGACCAGCCGGGAAAAAGCGCTCGGATGGAGGGCCTCCATGCGGTCCGCCCACGGATCGTCCTTGGGCAGGCCTGAGGACATTGAGAGCAGGTGGGCCAGGGTGATCGGCGGCGAATCCACCGAGTAGCGCCGGGTGGTCGACATCTCGGGGATGTGGTCGGTGACCGGGTCGTCGAGGGTCAGCCGCCCGGCCTCGGCCAGCGTGAGCACCGCCGCCGCCGTGAAGCTCTTGGACATGGAGGCGACCCGGAAGACTGTGGACGATGTCGGCGTGGCACCTCCCAGCGCCGCCACCCCCACGCCCCCGCTCGCCACCAGGCCGGTGCGCGTGAACAGTCCCCATGCCGCGCCCGGTGCGCTTCGCTCATCGATCAGCGCTGCGATCAGCCGTTTTACCTCATCCAGCAGCGCTTGGCTTGGGGTCCATGCTTGGCTTGGGGTCCACGGTGTGGTGGTCATGGTCTTCCTTCCTTCATGAGCCTTTCTTCGCTACTCGCCCTGGTGCCCCTACTGGCCGCGTGGTTCATTCCCGCGGTGAAGGTGGCGAGCATGTCCGCGGTGGTCGCCTCGATCCGGTGGGCGGCCTCAGTCATGAGATCGTCCAGCGTGCAGGGTCCGTCCGCGATGGAGCGCGCCCCGACGATCCCGGCCCGGCGCGCCGCCGTTCCGGGCGCCTCCGCTCGCGCTCCGGGTGTTCGCCGAGCCCCGGTGGTCGCCAGCTCGGCGCTGGCCGACCCAGCGCTCGCCAACGCGGTGCCCGCCAGCTCGGTGCTGGCCGACCCGGTGCCCGCCAACGCGGCGTTCGTCAACTTAGTGTTCGCCAATCCGCCGCTCGTCAACCCGGTACTCGTCAACCCGGTACTCGTCAACCCGCCGCTGGCCGACCCAGCACTCGCCGACCCGCCGCTCGCCGACCCGCCGCTCGCCAACCCGCCGCTCGCCAACCCGGCTCCTCCCGCGGCGACAGAGCCCGCGACCACGAGCACTGGCACCCCGATGCCGCTCGCCAGACAGGTGAGCGTCCCGACCACTTTGCCGGTCAACGACTGAGCGTCGAACGATCCCTCACCCGTGACCAACACATCGGCCTGTGCCAGGCGCGCGGTCAGGCCGATGGCATCCGCGACGAGCCGCGCGCCGGGCACCAGCCGTGCCCCAAACGCCGCCGTCAACGCCACGGGAGTCCCGCCGGCCGCTCCCATTCCCGGTGCATCGGCGTCCACGGGTCCTACGTCTCGAGCCAGCACCTCGGTCCAATGGTCCAACGCCGCGTCGAGCTGGGCCACATCGGCCGGTGTCGCGCCCTTCTGCGGCCCAAACACCGCCGCGGCCCCCCGCAGCCCCGTCAACGGATTGTCGACGTCGCATGCCAGACGCCATTGAGCCTCGCGCGCCCCTGCCACCAGGCCGGTCATGTCGATGCGGGAGATGCGCGAAAGGGCGGCACCGCCATCGTCCACCTCATCGCCCCGCGCGTCGAGAAGGCGAGCGCCCAGCGCCCGCAGGATCCCGGCCCCGCCGTCCGTGGTCGCGGTACCACCCAAGCACAGGAGGAGGTCCCGCCCGCCGGCCTCCAGGGCCTCGGCGATCACCTGCCCAGTGCCGCGCGTGGAGGCGATCAGGGGAGCTGGGTGGTCTGCCACCTGGGGTAGCCCACTGGCCTGGGCCAATTCGACGATGACGCGTCCCTCGCGACCCACCGCGTACCGCGCCACGTGGGGCCGGCCGATCGCGTCGACCGTCCGGACGCGCCTCACCGTGAAGTGGTGGCCGTCGGTGAGTGCGTCGATGGTGCCCTCACCGCCATCGGCCATGGGGTAGACCGCGAGATCGGCATCCGGCACCGCGACGCGCGCCCCGGCGGTCATCGCGGCGGCGGCCGAGGCGGCGGTGAGCGAACCCTTGAACGAATCAGGGGCGATGAGGATCAGCATCTCCGCCATTGTCTCGCACCCGGGACGGCGAGGACCCCGTATCAGGCGTCTGTGGAGCCAACCTCCGACCACCCTGGGATCAGCCAGGCGAGCCAGGCGTCCAGGCCCTCGCCCGTGGTGGCGCTGGTCCGGATCACGCGAGCATCCGGATTGACAGTCCGCAGGTTCGCCTCGAACTCGGCGAGGTCGACATCGAGGTAGGGGAGCAGGTCCGTCTTGTTGATCACCACGGCCTCGACCACCCGGAACATCACCGGATACTTCAGCGGCTTGTCCACTCCCTCGGTGACCGAGAAGATCATGGCCTTGCGGTGGGCGCCCACGTCGAACTCGGCTGGGCAGACAAGGTTCCCCACGTTCTCGATCAGCACCAGGTCCAGTGCCTCCAGGTCCAGGTCCCGCAGGGCTCGTGCGACCATCGGGGCGTCCAGATGGCATTCGCCCCCAAACCCGTCGCCCGTGTTGAGCAGCGCCACTTGGGCGGCGAGCCCACGCAGCCGGTCCGCATCGAGCGCGGTCGCGATATCCCCCTCGACGATGCCGGCCCTCACCGACCCCGTCAGCGCCCTCAGCGTCGCGGCGAGCAGGGTGGTCTTGCCCGCGCCGGGGGACGACATGAGGTTGACGGCCGTCACGCCGGCTGCGTCGAATGCTGCCCGATTGGCGGCCGCGGCGGCGTCGTTCTCGTCGAATATCCGTTCCAGGACATCGATCCGCTCGAGTCCGGTGTCATACCCGGAGTGGTCGCCCACCAACTCGGCGCGGTCCTCGCGGGGTGGGGTGGGCGGGTGTGGGTGGTCGTGGACGTCGGATGCGTCATCGTCGGCATGGGGGTGGGTGTGGGGGTGGTCGCCGCGGGCGTGGGTGTGGGGTGCGTGCCCGTGGGAGTGCTCGTGGTCCCCGTGGGAGTGGCTGTGCGCGGTGCCGTCGTCGTGGCGGTGGAAACGCCCCATGGGTTGATCCCTTCATTCTTGGCCCTCGGTCCCGGATGGCCTCCGAGGCGGATCCTTCGGACCCTACCTGAACCGCGCGCATCCCGACGTTCCCCCGCGCACCGGTGGGCATCGAGATTGTCGTTTAGCAGGTTTCGCGAGGGGGTCGGCAGATCGAGATTGCGGAATAACAGACTACGCAGGCCGTAAAGACGCCAAGACGGTGCTCGAAGTCTGTTATTCCGCAATCTCGATGGCGAAGTAGGCGCCGAAGCCTGCTATTGCGCAATCTCGATTGGGGGAAGGTGCTCAGGCGCGGGTCGCAGCCTGCCCGGTCGCCGAGGTCAATCGCCTACGTCGACCGAGCGGACCATGAACTCTTCGCCGGCCACCACGCAGACCCGTGTGGATGCACAGGCGTCGCAGGCCAGGCGAAGCTGGCGGCCAATCGCAGTCCGCGCACCACACTCCCTGCATTACAGTGCCCCCGGGATGGTGCGGACGCGCAGGTCACTGCCCGCCAACGCCGTGTCTTCGGTGACGATCCTCCAGCAGTATTCGAGCGTGGGCGCCACCACTTGGCGTAGCGCGCCCACGTCGAGCAGGATCGCGACCACGCGCCTGTCGGGGACGGCCCTGCGCACGATCGTGTAGATCGAACGGCATAGCGACAGTTCGTGCATGGTGCTTGCCCCCTCCCGCCACGTGTCAGCGCGCCACTTGCCAGCGTGCCGCTCGCCAACGTGTCCCGGCCGCCTGACCTGGCGCGCCGCCATCGTCCCACGGCCCGATTGCCCCGTCTGCCACGGTTAGGGCACACTAACCACGCACCGCAACCGCGCATCGTGGGCTTCATCCCACCCGCGCATTGTCCACGTGAGGAGGTCTGCCGCTCCTTGGCCCCCAGCCTGCCTCCTTGCCACGCCGCCACCGCGCCGATCGGCGTGATCCTGGTCAACCTCGGGACCCCCAGCGAACCGAGTCCGGCTGCCGTGCGCCGGTTCCTGCGCGAATTCCTCACTGACCGCCGGGTCATCGAGGCCCCAGCCGTCCCGTGGCGTGTGTGCTTGGAGGTGTGCATCTTGCCGGTGCGCTCGCGGGCTTCGGCCGCGAAGTACGCGTCCGTCTGGTACCCCGGCGGTTCGCCCATCCTCGTCCATTCTCGCGAACAGGCGGCTGCGCTGGCTGCCGCCTTGAACGGTTCTCGTGAGCCCAGCGAAGGCCGCGCCTGGCCTGGGGTCCCCCCTTCGCCTGCGGCTCCGGCCGGACCCGCCGTCACCCCTGGAGCCCTCGGCACTCCCGCCGCCCCCCCCGCGGCGTCCACCGGCCCTCCCACCACTCCCACCCATGCCCCCACCAGAACCATGCCCACCGACCCTCCCGCCTACGTGGTCCGGCCGGCCATGCGGTACGGGAGCCCCGCCATCGGCCCCGTGGTGGATGAACTCCAGGCTGAGGGAGTGCGCCAGATCTTGGTGGTGCCGATGTATCCGCAGTACTCCCAGACCACGGTCGCCACCATTTACGACGCTCTTGCCGCCCATCTCGCCCACCGCCGCGATCAGCCGGAGTTGCGGCTGATCCGGTCCTTCCCCACAGCGTCGCGCTATATCGAGGCCTTGGCCCAGCGGGTGGAGGCGACGTGGCGCGACGAGGGTCGCCCGGATTTCGCGGCCGGCGAGAGGCTCGTGCTCTCCTTTCACGGCCTCCCCGTCGCCATGGTGGACAAGGGCGACCCTTATCGGTCCGAGTGCCTGGCCACCGCCGCGGCGCTGCGAGTCCGCCTCGGCCTGGACGAGACCCAGTGCCTGACCACCTTCCAATCGAAGTTCGGCCCGAGCAGGTGGTTGCCCCCAGCGACCATCGACACGGTTCGCCGGCTGGGAGCGGCCGGAACCGCCCGCGTCGATGTGTTCTGCCCCGGCTTCGTAGCCGATTGCCTGGAGACCCTGGAGGAGATTCAGCTGCTCAACCGGGAGGCCTTTACCACGGCCGGGGGCGGCCGGTTTGTCCGCATCCCGTGCCTCAACGCCGAGCCCGCGTGGATCGATGCTCTCGCCTCCCTGATCCATGGCCACACCGACGGATGGACCGCCGCCGATGGCGGCCCGGCAGTTCGGTGATCCAGTCGTCATCGGCGTGCCGTGACCTCCCGGCGGAAACCGCCCCCATACCCTGGTAGCCGTGAGTACCATCATGCATCCGGTGGGCCCAGAGCCACCTGCCGTCTACTGGCGGCGCCGGGCGCTGGTTGTGGGGGCCGCCATCGTCCTGCTTGTGGTGATCGTCATGATTGTCAAGGCCGCCGCCAGCGGTGGTGGGGGCGAAGGGGACGTTGTGGCGACGCCGTCGGGAAGCGCGCCGTTGGAATCGGCGCTGAGCGAATCGCCGACGGCGCAGGTGCCCGATTGCACGCAGACCGACATTGAAGTCGAGGCCGAGGCAACCGATTCCTCATTCGCCAACCCAGCCAAGCCCACGTTCACGGTGGCGGTGCGCAACAAGGGTGGGATCAAGTGCGTGATCGACCCGTCCGCCGTCCATGTCCACGTGACATCCGGTGACGATCGCATTTTCGATTCGGATGACAACTGCGACCAACCAGCTGCCGGAACCGTCAGCGGAGCGAGTGATGACCAGACCCAGCCGCAGGATGCGCTGACGAGCCAAAGTGACGAGGAGCTCCTCGCCGAACTGGATGACACCGGGGCCGAGGACTCCACCGGCGACGCGGAGACGGGTGTGGTGGTGCCGGATCCCGACACGTCGAACTCCGCCGCCGATGACGTTCTGGCGCCGCCGCCCGGAGCGGCCACATCGCCGGAGACCGGCCAGGAAGTTGTGCTGCTGGAGCCAGGGGCCACCGAGGCACTCCTGGTGCCGTGGAGCCGCGAGCGGTCGGCGCCCACGTGCGAGGCCTACCTGATGACCGAGCCCGGCAACGGCACGTACCATGCGGTCTTCACGGTGGCTGGGGTCGAATCGGGCGACGTGACGTTCGAGCTGAGCTGACGAGTACCGCGTTGGTTGACCGACTGGCGATACTGAGCGTCGTGGTGCCCGCTGAGCGGGTGGCTCTGGCTGTCGATGCTGTTCCCGAGCTGTCCGCCGTGCTGGTGAAAAGCGGCGGGCGGACCTTGTCTGAGCCGGACCGCCGCGCCGGGCAGGGACCGATGGTGGTCCCGTCTCATGACCCGCCGGCGCGCGCCATCGTGGTGGATAACCAGCCGTGGGCCGAGATTGCGCCGATCGTGGCCCAGATTCCGAGTATCGAGCTGATCCAGACGCTGACCGCGGGGGTTGACCTGCTGCGAGGCGTGCCGGAGCGGTTCATGGTCTCCAATGCGCGTGGCGCCCACGGGCCGTCCACGGCCGAATTGGCGATGGCGCTGTTGCTCGGAGTGCGCCGCGAGGTGCCGCGATGGGTCCGCGCGCAGGACCGCCACGAGTGGGATGCGCCCGAGATTATGGCGCCCACGTTGGTGGGGGAGCGGGTCTTGGTGTTGGGTGCCGGCGACCTCGCGGAGCAGTTCGCGGTCCGTGTGCGGGCGTTCGGGGCCATGGTCACGATGGTGGGCCGCAGGGCCCGCCCGGGTGTCCGTGGCGTGGATGAGCTACCCGGCCTGATCGGGAGTCACGGTGTGGTGGTGGTCTTGGTCTCCGCCAATTCGGCTACCCGGCATCTGGTGGACGCCGAGTTCCTCGCGGCGATGCCGGATGGGGCGACCCTGGTCAACGCGGCCCGCGGCTGGGTGGTGGACACCGACGCCCTGGTGGCCGAACTGCGCGCGGGGAGGCTCACCGCCGCGCTCGATGTGGTGGACCCCGAGCCGTTGCCCCAGGATCACCCGTTGTGGGGCCTGCCCGGGGTC
>JAISBQ010000145.1 GCA_031266115.1 Bifidobacteriaceae bacterium | reverse complement strand
CCGCGCCCCCCCCCCCCCCCCCCCCCCGCCGCCGCCCCCCCCCGCGCCCGGGGGGGGGGCGCCCCCCCCGGGCCGCGCTGACATAGCGCCATTGGTGCTTGGTGGCCCGCAGACCGACGCCACGCGGTCCGGCGACATTAAGGCCGGCGACATCAAGGCCGATGGCGCCCGCCGCGATCGCAGCCTCGCGGACCCCGCGAATCGCGCGGGGGGGGGGGCGTCGTTGGCCTGCCAGGGACCCGGGCAGGACGCTGGCATGGCGTACCGCGCGGTGGTGATTCTTCGCGGCTGATCTGGCGATTTCTGACCGGTCACGGCAACCGATGTGCCTCCCGTGGCAATGAGCGGGCCGGTATGCCATGCAGTGCCACTGACAAGCGTGAACGCTTGACGTTCGCGGGGGTCGTGTTTACCCCGAGTGCGGTGACATGGCAACCGGCCGCTGCCACAATCGTGGGTCGGCGGCGGGCGTGGCCCGCCGGCCGGGCGTCGGCGACGACGAGGGCGACTGGCCGCCTCCGGCCGGGCCGAGCGAAGCTCTCGCCGACACCATCTGCCGACCTCACCATATGTCATTTCGCCGCGTCCGGGCTCGGGCATCCCGGCGGCCTTGTGCTCCCGGCGGAGAGTCCGCCGGGCATCTGTTCCCACCCCACCCCATGGAAAGGACATGACGGCAATGTCGCACTCAATCTCTAGGTGGCCCATGTGGCACCGGGCGGTCTCGGCCGCCGCTGCGGTGGCCTTGGCAGCCACAGGCTTGGTGGCCGTGGCCGGAGCCCCCGCTCAGGCCGCACCACCCACGCCCCCCTACCTCGACGACTCTGGTGCCTACACCTTCGAAGAGCGCGCCGCTGACCTGGTCTCGCGCATGACCCGGGCGGAGAAGCTCACCCAGTTCACTGCGTCGACATCGCGGACCTCGGCCTCACCGATCCCCAGGTTGGGCGTGGAAGGCTATGGCTACTGGAGTGAGGCGCTGCATGGTATCGCCCGTGCGGGCGAGGCCACAGCCTTTCCCACTGGGCTGGGCATCGGATCCACGTGGAACCGTGACCTCGTCTATCAGATGACCGACGCCGCATCGGACGAGGCCCGCGCCAAGTGGTATTCCAATCAGGTCCCAGGCCTGACGTTCTGGAGCCCCACCATCAACATGGATCGCGACCCGCGCTGGGGCAGGGCGGAGGAAACATACGGCGAGGATCCGTATCTGACGGGACAACTCGCCGCCGGGTTTGTCGACGGCCTGCAATCGGACGACGGCACGTACCTCAAAGCGGTGGCCACGGCCAAACATCTCGCAGCGAACAACCATGAGAACTCCCGCCATGCGGATTCCTCCGACATGCCCGAGCACACGCTGCGCGAGTATTACCTCCCCGCCTTCCAAGTTCTCGCCGAGGACCACGATCTGGGTTCCCTGATGACCTCATACAACCGGGTCAACGGGGTGCCTGCGCCGGCTAGCCGTCACCTCGTCGAAGAACTCTTGCGCCGAACGTGGGGATTCCACGGCTTCATCACCTCGGACTGCGGCGCGATCTACGACGTGGGAGGCGCCGGCCACCACTGGACCCCCGAAGGTGCGGACCATCAAGTGACTCGGATCGAGGCGACCGCCTATTCGCTCAAAGCCGGTACGGATGTGGATTGCACCGGCGAGCAATACACGGCAAACCTGGGGCCCGCCATCGACCAGGGGTTGCTGGCCGAAGCCGATCTCGACGTGTCCCTGGTCCGGGTATTCACCGAGCGGATGAGGCTGGGTGAATTCGACCGGACCAACCCATGGCCGAGTTCGCTCTACACCGTGGCGCGGGAGGTCTCGGCTCCGGACCACCTCCAGATCGCCGAAGACATGAGCGAGGAGGCGTTGGTTCTGCTGAAGAACGAGCCGGCCGCGGGCGAGACGTCCCCAGTTCTGCCGCTCTCGTCCGGGCAGGACCAGATTGACGACATCGTCGTGGTGGGTCAGCGGGCTGGACAATGGGAATTGGGAGACTATTCGCCCCATTCGGTGGATCCGGCGGACAACGGCATCAACACTCCGCTTTATGGTGTCCGCCAAGCGGTGACCGCCCTAGGTGGCGATGGCGCCGCCGACGTGACTTTCGTGGGCAACAACAATTCCGGAACCTTGAGCGGGGCGGAGGTCAGTGAGATCGCGGCCGCCGACGCCGTCATTGTCGTGATCGGAACCATTGGCTCGGATTCGGCGGAAGAGAGGGATCGTGACACGCTGAATTTCCCGCGCGGTCAGGTGAGTTTTGTCACTCAGGCGATAGCGGCGAATCCACGCACCGTCGTGTATGTGACCTCGGTGGCGCAGATGAATATCGAGCCCTTCCGCGCTGACGTTCCCGCGATCCTGTGGTCCACCTACAACGGCCAGCGGCAAGGCACTGCCCTTGGTCGTGTCCTGTGGGGCATAGACGGCACCAATCCTTCCGGCCATCTGCCGTTCACGTGGTATACGGACGAATCGCAGATCCCGAACATCAAGGATTACCAGCTGGCGCCGCACGATGGCGGCTCCGGGCGCACCTATCAGTTCTTCTCCGGGGACGTGTCCTACCCGTTCGGGTCTGGACTGTCCTATGCGCAATTCAGCTATTCGCCCCTGACACTCAGCCGTTCGACTGTGTCCCCCGATGGCGCCGTTACGGCATCGGTCAAGGTCACCAACACCTCGGGTCTGGCGGGTCACGCGGTGGTCCAGCTCTACGCGAAGTCCCCCGGCGCGGACGGTCAGACCCGACCGGTCTCGCGCCTGATCGAGTTCGAGAAGGTCAGGCTCGGCTCCTGGCAGTCGCGCGTTGTGACCTTCCCCGTGGAGATCGCTGACCTGTGGTTCTGGGACGATGACGCCGCTCGGGCGGTCATCGATACGGGCACGTGGACCCTGACCGTGGGCGGGAACGCGTCCGATGACGCCGCGTCCGCCCCGCTGACGGTGGCCGGATCGTGGACGAAGGCTGTCAAGACGGTCCGCGCGATCCCTTCGGGTCACGTCATCGACATGTCGGTGCCAGGATCGACGCTCGATGCCGGCGCATCGGCCGTCGCGAACGACCAGACCTTCTACAACCTCGACGACATCGACGTCACCTACTCGTCATCGAACGCCTCAGTGGCGGCCGTGAACTGGCGGGGCACGGTGAGTGGAGTGGGTGACGGAGTGGCGACCATCACGGTCACCGCGACGGCCGGCGGCGTGACCGAGTCGGACACCTTCCCCGTGGTGGTCAAGCATGCGCCGCCGGCTCTCGACGCGATCGCCCTGGATGCGGTGGCGCTGCCCGGCTTCGACCCGGCGGTCGAGTCGTACACGGTCCCAGCAGCTGGCCCGGTATTCCCCACCGTGACCGCCAGCGGCGAGGCTGGCTTGAGTGTCGAGATTGACCAAGCCACCTCAACGACCAGGATTGCCACCGTGACTGTGACCGACACGGCGGGTGGCTACCGCGTGTACACCATCCGGTTCACCTACCCGTTCCAGACCTACTCCTTCGCGTCCAGCCCGCCGCTCAGTGAGGCGGAGCTGGCGTCCCAGGGCTGGACCATGGTGCGCTCTAACGATTCGGCGTGGCGCACCACGACGACCGGCCTGGAGATCGACACGGGATTCGGTGACTTCCATCAGGCCTCGTCCAACCCGCCCAGAAACGTGCTCACCCACGACTCGCCCGGAGACTGGATCGCGACGGTCAAAATCACTCCGCGTGGGCAGATTAACCAGAACTACCAGCAAGGATTCATCGGCGTCTATCAGGATGACGACAACTACGTCAAGGTTGGTCTCCAAAACGGCGGTCTGGTCTTCGTCACCGAATCCGGGGCGTCGACTACCCAGGTGGGCCCTAACCGTGGCGTCGGGTCCGGTAATCCGACCCCACCGGTATGGCTGCGCATCCAGAAGACCGGCGACCAATACTCGGGGTACTACTCGCTGAATGGGAGCGTTTTCTACCGGATGGGCGAGCCAGGCACGCTATACCTCA
>JAISBQ010000125.1 GCA_031266115.1 Bifidobacteriaceae bacterium | reverse complement strand
CCCCTCCTCCCAAATCCCGACGCGTACAAGACAGACTGACATCACGATCCCGGCGTACAAGCCGGGATCCTGATGTCAGTCGGGCTGGCGAGATTTGAACTCGCGGCCTTCCGCTCCCAAAGCGGATGCGCTACCAAGCTGCGCTACATCCCGTGGACCTGCCGGTCCGCTCCGGCCGGGACGGCCGGATGGAGCGGGCGACGAGAATCGAACTCGCGTGGCTAGCTTGGAAGGCTAGGGCTCTACCATTGAGCTACGCCCGCACGCGCCCGACGCCGGGCGGCGGTGACCCATCCTAACGGCTCCCCGCCGCAAATCCGCTCGGCCCGCGAACCCGCGCCCTTCGTCGCCCCCTACCCACGGGTGTACACCTTCCCGGCACGCGCCTCGGGTCCAAGGAGTTGCGACACCGTGACAAACGTGTAGCCCTGCTCGCGGAGAATGTCGATCGCCCGGCCCAGCGCCTTGCCTGTGGCCTTCAGCGTGTCGTGCATGAGGACGATCGACCCCGGCTCGGTGTCCTTCTTCACATGCTTCAGGATCTTCTTGACGTTCTTGGTCTCCCAATCGCGGGTATCGACACTCCACATCACCAGCGGCATCTCCACCTTGCGTTGGACCTTCTTGTTGACGGCTCCGTAGGGCGGACGGACCAGCGCCGGCCGGGCACCAGTCAGCGCCGCGACCGCATCGTTGGTCTTCGAAATCTGCAACCTGATCGCCCGCGGGGACAGCGTGGTGAGGTTCTTGTGGTTCCAGGTATGGTTGCCGACCTCATGCCCCTCGGCCACCTCGCGTTTCATCTGATCGGGAAACAGGTCCACCCGGTAGCCCTGGACAAAGAACGTCGCCTGCACCCCCTTGGCCGCGAGCACGTCAAGGATCGCGTCGGTGTGACGGTCGGGCCCATCGTCGAACGTCAACGCCACGCACTTCGCCGTCGCACAATCCACCGCCACGGGCGCCGGCTCGGCCGAAGCCGACGATGCCGGCGCATCACCCCCAGCTGAAGGGCTCACCCCGCTCCTGTCCGCGCCATCCGCACCTCCGGCGGGTGCCCCGATAGGAGGCCCCATCACACCGGGGGTTGGCCCGGCGCCATCGTCGACACGGCCACCTGGCGTCGCACCACTCGCGGCGCCCCCGGCCGGCGGGACCTGCGACGGGCCGGGTGCGCCATCGTCGGTGCTGGCGGACAGACCAGGCCCGGACGGACTCGGCCGGACGCCATCCGCCACACGGCCGGCTCCGGTTGTCGCACCGTGCGGTGTATCCACCCCAGACGGGCGCGCCACCGTGAAATAGCCAGCTATGCCCAACACCACCACGCTCACGGCCACAATCGCTGGCACGAGCCACGACCTGATCCTCCTGTCGCCCCCGTCCCCGGAGCCGGCATCCTGGCTAGGCTTCGTCAACTCCCATCCCCCCGTCCCATCCCCCAACGCGTCCAGTGTGCCATTCCCCGGCGACGGCGACGGCAGCCCCACCGCGTGGTCCCCCAGTTCGAGTGTTTGTCACTCCACCTGCCAACCGCGTATGGTCGCTCGTGGCAACCCGGCGCGCGGCAATCCGTACCCGCGCGCGAGTCGAGGCGAGGAGCTTAGAACCGTGACCCGATCCCATCCGGCCGCCACGGCTCGTTGCTGTTGTTGATCCGCGCCGCCTGAGCGACCCCACGCCCGCGAGCGCCGTCCGGCGCACCACGGCGCCGGCTCACGGCGATCGGCGTGCCAGCCACCGGTGGCACCCACGGGAGGCCACACCTGACCACAAGACTGCGAGAGTCATGACCGCTATTTATGCCAACGCGACGGAGTTGACCGGCCGCACGCCACTCGTGCGCATCAACCGGCTGGCGGCGCACACCGCTCCAGGCGCACAAGTCATCGCCAAACTGGAGTTCTACAACCCCGCCGGCTCGGTCAAAGATCGGATCGGTCTCGCCATCGTCGATGCTGCCGAGGCCTCCGGCGAATTGCGTCCCGGTGGCACCATCGTGGAAGGCACCAGCGGGAACACCGGCATCGCCCTGGCGTTCGTCGGTGCGGCACGCGGGTACACCGTCGTGTTGACGATGCCGGAATCGATGTCGAAGGAGCGCCGCGCACTGCTGCGGGCGTTCGGCGCCGAACTAGTGCTCACGCCGGCATCCGAGGGAATGAAGGGCGCGGTGGACGCGGCCGAGCGCATCGCCACCGAACGGCCCGGCGCCGTCCTCGCCCGCCAGTTTGCCAACGAGGCGAACCCGCAGGCCCACCGGTTCACCACGGCTGAGGAGATCTGGGCCGATACGGACGGCGGGGTCGATGTGCTGGTCGCGGGAATCGGCACGGGCGGCACCATCACCGGCGTGGGTCAGGTGTTGCGGGAACGCAAGCCGGGCGTGCGCATCGTGGGGGTCGAGCCGGCCGAATCGCCGATCCTCAGCGGCGGAGTCCCCGGCCCCCACAAGATCCAGGGGCTCGGCGCGGGCTTCGTCCCCGAGGTTCTCGACACCGATGTCTACGACGAGGTTCTCGCCGTCCCCTCGGACACCGCGATCGCCATGGCGCGGGCGGCGGCCACCGAGGAAGGGCTCCTCGTCGGCATCTCGTCGGGTGCGGCGCTCGCCGCCGCGATCGACGTGGCCGCGCGCCCCGAGATGGCGGGCGCGATGATCGTGGTGATCATCCCATCCTTCGGCGAGCGGTATCTGTCCACTGCCCTGTATGCCGACCTTCTGGAGTGAGAGACCGACCATGGCGCATCCGTTCCACCGACTCGCCGTCGAACTGCGCGAGGACCTCCAAGCCGCCCGCGAGCGCGACCCAGCGGCGCGCACACGCGCGGAGGTGGCGCTCGGCTATCCCGGTTTACACGCCATCTGGATGCACCGGCTGACCCACCGCATGTGGCGCCGCCCATGGCTCAAACTCCCGGCGCGAATCGCCTCCCAGGTGGCGCGGTTCATGACGGGCGTGGAAATCCATCCAGGGGCGAGGCTGGGGCGCCGGTTGTTCATCGACCACGGCATGGGGGTGGTGATCGGTGAGACCACCGAGGTGGGAGACGATGTCACGCTATTCCAGGGAGTGACCCTCGGCGGCAGGTCGATGAGCACCGGCAAGCGGCATCCCACGCTGGGCGACCGGGTGGTCGTGGGCGCCGGAGCCAAGGTCCTCGGGCCGTTGACCATCGGCGATGACGTTCAGATCGGCGCCAACGCGGTGGTGGTCAAGGATGGGCCGGCCGGGTCGGTCATGGTGGGTGTCCCGGCCCGCCAACGCAAGGTCACGGCAGACCTGTTCGGTGCCATGGACGATCCGGCGCTGTACATCTGACCGCGGGCGCCTCGCGACGGTCTCCGCCGACGATGGCGGCCCTTCCTCGTGCTCGTCGCTGGCCAGGCGGGATGCTCGAACAGTCTCCGGCGACGACGCCTGGCCCCTTCTCCTGCCGCGGCGTCGGGCGCGGCGTCAGGTCAGGCGCGGCGTCCTTCGTAGGCCGCCACCTCGTCGATCCGCCGGATGTGACGTGGATCGTCGCTGAAGGGCTGCGCCAGGAAGGCGTCCACGATCGCCAGGGCCTCGGCCACCGTGTGCTGGCGCGCACCGATCCCCACCACGTTGGCGTCGTTGTGCTGGCGCGCCAGGACCGCCGTGTCGAGGCTCCAGGCGAGCGCCGCGCGCACCCCTATCACCTTGTTGGCCGCGATCTGCTCGCCGTTGCCGGACCCTCCGATCACCACGCCGAGACTCCCCACCTCACGGACCACCGCCTCACCGACCTCGAAGCACACCGCCGGGTAGTCATCCTCAGGGTCGTAGACGATCGGCCCGTGATCCCACACATCCATCCCGGCCGCCGTGAGGTGCCGCACAACCTCACCCTTGAGATCGAAACCGGCATGATCGGCGCCCACATGAATTCGCATGATGCCCATCTTGGCAGCGGGCTTGGACCTGGGACAACCGGCGCCCAGCAGGGTCCACGCCGCCCCCGCTCCAGCGTGGTGTCGTAGGATGATCGTCGGCCCCCACCGACTCGATCGAGGGAGATCGCGCGTATGCCCCTCCGCCTGCCTCGTCCCCACCGCCCTCTTCACCGGACGATGACGGCACGCACTTCAGCGCTGGCGGCAATGGTGGTCGCCGCCTTGGGCATCGCGGTCCCGGCTATAGCAGAGAACACGCCCACGACGCTCCCCAACGGGGTCTACGCGGTCCACAGCGGAACGGCGATCAGCGTCGACGCCTACCAGGCCTCTCTGCACCCTGTCAGCTTCTCGTTCACGGACGGCCGGGTCCGCCTCGACTATGCGTGCCTGCCCTACGGCACGGCCTCTGCCACCACGGGCAAGGATGGCACCTGGGCCTTCGCCCAGGCGACACTCTCGACCAAGGGATGCCCCAAGGACGTCGCGGGTCTGGCCGCCGAGTCCGTGGTCGCCCTGACCCAGGGCACGTCCTGGCGACCTGTCGTCGACGAAGGCGCCGGAACCACCGACGGATTCGTGGTGTCGGGGCCGCGCGGCACCTTGCGTCTCGCCCCGGCCACTGCGCGCACTGCGGGACCCGACCCCTCCGAGGACCCGTCCACATCCACTCCCTTGACCGGCGAATGGCGCGTGGAGGGGATTGAGCGCACGGGCTCGTCCCGCGCACAAGAGTCCGGGCCCTACTCGTGGATCGTAAAGTTCGGCGGGGATGCGGCGCTGTTCCCCGATGGATCCCAGGCGGGCTATGCGGCCACGCCGTCTGGAGCATTCGTCCTGGTGTCCTACACGGGCGTGATCGCGGCCGCATACGTCCCGGGCCCCTCCAACGAGTGGAGCGACGTGCGCGGTGCGTTGGCCGCGACCACCCGCTGGTCGCTGACCAGTCCCACCACCGCGGTCTTCACCGGCCCTGGTGTCCGTGCGGTGTTGTCCCGGCCGGCGCCCACCAACCGAGCGTTCACCGTCAAAGCCATTGAGCCGAGCGTCAGGGCCGTGAGAGTTGCCGTCGGTCAAACGGTCCGGGTCCCCGTGGCCGCCGAGCCTCTGGCGTTGCGCGCCACCGGAAAAGCCCCACTGACATGGAGAAACGCGAGGACCGCCATCGTCGATGTGACCACGGCCTCCGAGAAGACCAAGCCCGCTAAGTCCGGGGCCATCGCCGTTCCCATGAACGGAGGCGATCCGGCGCGACTCAGGCTCACTGGTGCCAAACGCGGTACCAGCACCGTGACGCTGACAGCGGCCTCCGGCGCCAAGTCGTCCATTAAGGTCAAGGTGGTCCGCAAGCGCGTGCCAGTCACCAAGGTGACCATCACGGCCAAGGCTGAGTCCTGGCGAATCCTTCCAGATGGCCGCTACACGCTCGACCTGGATGCGAAGATCCGGCCCGCCCGAGCGACCGTCGGAGGCGTGGAGTGGACATCCTCCGCACCAAGCCTCGCCACGGTCAGCCCAACCGGCCTCGTCACATGGACGGGTCAGAATGCCTCAGCCCAATCGAAAGTGACTATCACAGCCCGCAGCGGCGGCGCCAAAGCGACGTACACATGCACGCAACCACTGCTTTCCTAGCCTCGACCCCGGCGAGTTGACAAGGAATACTCGTGTCACTCCTCAGATTGCACGGTGACCTGCGCGCTTGACTACTCTTTGACCTATCCTTGGCCATGTGGGGCGACTGTGCCAAACACGTGCCTGCCAGTTGCGTTTGCGCACTTCAGAAGGCTACCTCGACCGCTGCACACGCGCGAGTCTGCCTGCTGGCCGGCCATTTCCGGCAGCGACATCGATAGCCCCTGAGTTGACACTCACCGGGAGAGCGTGTAGAAACCTACGTGGTGTCCGGGGCGGACTCCTTCGTCTGAATGAGGTGACAGTATGAGCGCCAGCTACAATCCCGAATACTGTCGGTCCCCCCTTCCCTGGCGAGGCGGTTCCCTTCTTCTGCGCCGCTGGGTGCGCCCTGCTCTTGCGGCGCTATTCCTGGCTCTCGCGGGCCCCATTGCTGCGCCGGCCTCCGCTGAGGACTCTCAGGATCTCCCTACCGCCTGCCCCGCAAGTTTCCACGTCCCGGGCCCGTTGCCGTCCGTGGCGCCCGCCGGTGCCGTTTCTGCCGGCACCGTCTTGGCCGGGGTCACTTCTGCCATCTTCCCTTCCCTCGACCGACATCCAATAACCCCCCCTGAGGACTCTTGGTTTACCGTCTGGATCAGGGATGATGTCGAGATCTCCGAGAGCCTCAACGTCGCCGACTGGGCTACCACTCTCGACGACATAGGGGCGCAGTTCTACCAGGCCGTTAAGAGGCCGTTCCTAGATCACGAGTTTTGTCGCGATAACAATCGTGAGTGGATCGCGGTGTCTCCCAGGGTCACCGTCGTCCAGCCGCTTGAGCCATCCATCACCGACGCTGCTGCGTCGAACACCGCGGGAGTAGCGGCGGATCCGCCTCGCATTGAGCGTTCTGCACATGTTCCCCCCTCCAAGGCGGCTCCCTCAACCGTCTCCTTGGGCTCGACGAAGGCGCGCGCTGGCAGTGTTCGCTTTCGTGTCAAGGTCTCCGTCGCGGGCACCAATAGTCCCGTCGGAAAGCTCCGTGTCACGTGGAAAGGAGGAAAACGAACGGTCCGGCTGACGAAAGCCGATCACGGCAGGGCATCCGTCGCCCTGCCCAATCTCCCGAAGGGCTCCCACTCCATTACTATCAAGTATGTCGCCAGCTCCGGTAGTGTTCGGAGTTCGGCCGCGAAGCCCTTCCGAGTGAAGGTAATCTAAGGGGCCTGCTGGAGACTCGGTCGGGTATTGCCCGAATGAGGCCCTGACCAGCGATGACGCGAAGTCAATCGGAAGTCTCCGATAGCGCTCTAAATCAAGTGATTTGAATTGGGGTAATCTTGAACAAGTATTCACGTCGGCGTATTGCTGCCTGCATCTGCGCCGCATTTCTCATCTCGTCATCCGGCTTCCTTGCTGTCGGCGCGGTTGGCCCAGGGCCAGCCAGGCGAGACAGACGACGGCACTGACTGGCCCGTCAATCCCGTCATTTCGATCATCGAATCCGCTGGCGATTTTCGCGCCAACGCTCTCGAGATTCTCGGCGATCGGTTCGTCGAATACTGGCTCACCGAGAGCCAGGACCACTTCGTGGTTGGAGTGCTCAACCTCGAGGACGCAGAATCAGCCGCCATCGAAGAGCAGCTGTCGACAGTCGCCCCCGCCGCGGTAGTCAACCGGCTCATCTCCCGCGCAGAGCTCGACGAGTCCGCCGATGCGGTCAAGCCGCCATCGAAGAATCCGGGAGCTGGGCCTCGTTCGGAGTCAACTACGAGACCGCGACAATCAGCGTCGGAGTTCCGCCCGACTCCGACATCACTACCGCGAGTCAGCAGCTCGCGTCGCTTTCGGGGATCACGGTTGTCACCGATGACGAGGCCGACGTCGCGGCCTCTCAACTCTACGGCGCTTCTGCGCCGCCCCAGCAAACAACTGTTGCCCTTTCCCACGAGGACATTGAGCCCACCGAATCTAGTGTCACCACGCCGCTGCGGGCTGGAAAGTCGATTTGGTCTCCTAGCACGGTCGGCGGGAGCTGGGGCAACCGGTGTACTGCCGGTTTCCCGGTGGACGGTGACGGTGGAAGGTACTATCTCACGGCTGGACACTGTGGCCCCAATGGGCCTACAACATACTTCGCAGCGTACAGTACCAGTGGTGCCGTCTCCTCGCTAATAGAACCTCAGGGCCCACTGCAGAACAACACGCTCTGGGGCAAGACCGGGACGATCGCATCCGATGCTGCCCTATTTAGCGCAGCTACGCCTGGCACCACTCCCTCGGTGTGGCTCCATACGTCTGGAAGCTACCGCTCTGTGGTCGCTAACGGGACGAGTACGGGGGCACTCTACATGCGCGCCTGCTTCCAAGGTGGCAAGACAGCCGCAGAGTCATGCGGAAATATTGTCGGATTCGATCAGGCATTCACTTACCCGGCCAGTGTAATGGACGATGGCCTGTCGCACTCTTTCGGTGGAATCATTGCTTGGGAATGGGATTCTGGAGCGGCAGGCACTCAGGCGGGTGATAGCGGCGGTCCGCT
>JAISBQ010000122.1 GCA_031266115.1 Bifidobacteriaceae bacterium | reverse complement strand
GAAGAGACCGGTGTCACCGTGGCACTGAGCACCTCCAGCAACACCAACGAGGAGATGATGGCCCTTGCTGCCGACCTCATGTCCGCCGCTCCAGATGAGGCAATCACCGCAATCAGCTTCGGCGCCGACTGGGCGAACGTACGTGGCCCCGGACTGGCAAGCCTCGCTGCGAACGGAGCAGATGGCGGAGGAACTCCTTGGGCGGCTTTCCTTGACTTCACCGCCAGCCTCTCGTCTGCGAACGATGTCACCATCGGCCTCGAGGACGACTTTAGAGTCCCCACTATGGCAAGCCGAACGACAGACACAAACAATTTCAGAGGCGGCACCCGTTACCATGCGGCGGGGTACGGGAATTGCACAATGGGCTTCGGCGCCAAGATCGGCTCGGCCTACGCGATTCTCACCGCGGCCCACTGCTCCGGATACTTGGAGGGAATGGCAGCGTACGGCCCGGCCAGCAGTACATCGATCGGCGTCGTGGATTATGTCCTGGAGATGAACGATACCGCTCCGCCATACGATCTTGGTGTCGTGGTCCTTAACTCAGGGATCACAAGCACCCCGTACGTGTACGCAAACCCGCGTGCGAACGTCACAGTGAAGGGATACGCCACGGGCGGGATTGTCATGGAGGCGACGTACTGCTCATCGGGAAACCATTCGCTTGGGAAGTGCAACTTGTTGTCCAAGTACCAGGAATTCGCCTGCGATCCCGAGAGCAATCCTTATGAGTGCTTCTATGCCATCGTGGTCGAGTCCACAGATTCGAACTACGTGACCTGTCAAGGGGATAGCGGCGGCCCCGTCTACTACCACCACAACGGCTTGGCCTCCACAGACGTGACTGCAGCTGGGATTATCTCCTATGCATATGTGTACCCTGGACAGACTTGCGGGACAACCGGAGGGATCAGCGTGGTCGCCAGTGCGATCCAGAGCGTCCCGTCTCTTCAGATACCGACCGGCTAGGACGTAGTGTCCGGCCAAGGATCGGAGAAGCAATGCGAACGAGGACGAGATGCAGGGTTCGGTTTGGCGCTTGCTCGGCCGTGACGCTGGCCGTGGCGGGATTGGTCGGTGCGGGGCTCGCTGTGACGGCCGTGCCAATCGCCTCGGCCCATGACGAGGAGACGATCGCTGACACGGCGACGCCGCTGGGGGTCGGAGAGACCAAGACAGTCTTCTCGTGGATCGATGCGTGCTCGGCCCCGGGACTATTGCCATGGACCCTGGCGGGTAGGGTGAGCATGTATCGCCTCTCCCTAGGGTCGAGGTCGGCGGTGCAGTTGACTCTCGCGTTTGCGGCCGACACTCCGGCGAAGGGCTCCTTCGCAATTCGCGGTCCGGGAGTTGATTACGAGGAGACGAGACTGACCACGCTCGGTGAGTATTCGCCCTACGGGATCAACGACGCCTACCCAGAACCGCGGACCGTGACTCTGGAGATGGAGGCCGGCACACAGGTGGTGGAGGTCGAGAGCTGGCATTGCTCGGGTACAGCAACACTGACGCTCGACGCCATCACCGTACTTCCGGAGATTCCGAGGGCTGGGGATGGTTCCCAGAAAGCCGTCAGCTCGGTGGTACCTGTGGCGAAGTCGGTCAAGATCAAGGGGCCGAAGACCTTGGTGAAGGGCAGCAAAGCGAAGCTGTCGGTCGTGGTCAAGCCCGCCAGGGCCAAGGGCAAGGTGACGTTCACCTCGAAGAACCCCAAGGTTGCGTCCGTGAACTCCAAGGGCGTGATCAAAGGGTTGAAGCGTGGAACCACGGTTATCAAGGCGGTCGCGCCAGGCGGCGCGAAAGCAACCCTGAAGGTGCGCGTCAAGTAGCCACTACAGCCACTTAACGCTGCACATGGGCGCAGGCCCCCTTGGGAAACCGTCCATGTGCAGCGTTTCGCGTCCAAATGCGCCGTCCAGGCCCACGTGAGGGATTCCGCGTTCGTCGGAGCGCGCCTTGCGTTTCCGCTACGCTCAGGCCGCCATCCAGCCTGCCTAAGTGCAGGTGGAAGTGGATGAAGCCCGCGCCCGCATGGGAGAGCCATCGGATGTGGGCCGGTTCGTTCGCAGTTCGCTTCAGGGTCTCGGGGCGATGGTGGAGGACACCGGTGACCGGCTGGTTGTCGATTCCGGGACGGTGCCTATTGGACTGCGCGATGCGCTGCATGCCCAGGGCACGTTTGAGCAGCGCGCAGGCGATCCGAATCGAGGGCGGCCTCGTGCCGGCAAGTCTCGTGGCGAACCTCCTTGATGGCTCCCTCGGGACCGATGAATCCCGCAGTCCGGCGTCGTTCCACCTGGTGGGCCGTCCTACGACGCGATGGCCGAAGCCATCGCGACGGGCCACCCCGACCGCACCCGCACCCCCCGTGGCCCGAACCAATGTCGTACCCGCCCCCTAGGTTGACCCCATGACCGAACTGACACACATTGAGCACCTCCAAGCGCCCGTTGGGACCCTCTTAGCGCGGGTGGACTACTTGATCGAGCAGGGCCAGCGCGCGGCATCTCGATCGGCCAATGCCGCCCAGACCGTGACTGGCTGGCGGGGTGGTCTGGAGGTACACCGCGATGTCCTCAGGGAAGAGCGCGCCGAATATGGCCGGCAAATTGTGTCGACGCTGTCGACACAATTGATGGTGAGGTACGGGCGTGGGTACGCCTCGCGGAACCTGCGCCGAATGGTCCAGTTCGCACGTCTATTCCCCGATCCCGAGATTGTGTCGACACTGTCGACACAATTGCACTGGTCCCATATCGTCG
>JAISBQ010000110.1 GCA_031266115.1 Bifidobacteriaceae bacterium | reverse complement strand
CGCGCCTCAGGGCGCTGCCTCCCGAATACGGCACGGTGATGAAGTTGATCGAGAAGTACACCTGGAACTTCGCCGCCGATTCACAGATCATGTCGGTGCTGTACGGCATCCTCGGCCTGTTCGAGGAGGGCGCCGCGTCCGGTCGCCGCGTTTTGGACGTGACTGGCCCGGATGTTGCGGCATTCGCCTGGTCCGTCCTGGACGAGGTCCGCTCGGCAACGTGGCTGGGCCAGAAGGGTGCGCAGCTCAACGCGCAGGTCGCGAAGGCGCTCGCCGGACAGGAGGCATCTGATGGCCGATGACGTACCCGCCGTCCAGGTGACTGCCTTGCGCAAGGCGTTTGGCCGCCAGGAGGTTCTGCGGGGCCTGGACCTGGAGGTCCCCGCCGGAGAGGTGCTCGCGCTGCTCGGGGCCAACGGCGCCGGCAAGACGACCACCGTGTCAATCCTGACCACGCTCCTCAAAGCGGATGGCGGTACGGCCCGCGTGGCCGGGCTAGACGTCGCCCGCGAACCTGCCCGCGTCCGTCAAGCCGTCACGGTCACCGGCCAGAACGTCGCGGTCGATGCCGTACTGACCGGCCTGGAGAACCTCACCCTGATCGCCCGGTTGCGCCACGTCCCGGCGCCGAAGCAGGTGGCAGCGGGACTGGTTGAGCGGTTCGGCCTGGCCGATGCCGCGTGCCGGCGCGCCGGGACGTACTCGGGCGGGATGAAGCGGCGGCTCGACATCGCGATGAGCCTGATCGGGGATCCGCAGGTGGTGTTCTTGGACGAGCCGACCACCGGGCTCGACCCGGGCGGACGGCGCGAGGTGTGGGTGGCTGTGGACGCCATGGCGGCCCGCGGCAGAACGATCATCCTGACCACGCAGTACATGGAGGAGGCCGCCCGCCTCGCTGGGACTATGGCGGTGTTGCACGATGGCGTCGCGGTCGCGACCGGGCGGCACGAGGAGATCTTGCGGGCCGCAGGAGGGGCGGCGGACCTGGAGACGGCATTTCTGCGGCTGACGGGTCAGGAGGAGACACGATGAGCGCGCAGTGGCACGCCTTCGCGGACCTCGCGACGCTCACCGGCCGGATGCTCAAACACAACATCCGGTCGGTTGACACCATAATGACGGTGCTCGGGATGCCGTTGATGATCCTCCTGGCGTTCGTCTTCGTGCTGGGCGGAGCCATGGACACGGGGCCAGTCCGGTATGTCGACTTCGTGGTGCCGGTTGTCCTGGTGTTCTGCATCACGAACGGGGCGGCGTACACCGCGTTCCGCGTCAACCGGGACGCGACGGACGGCATGTCCGCGCGGTTCCGCACCATGCCGATCGCCCGATGGGCCATCACCGGCGGACATATGGGTGCCGCGGTCGTGGCGAACGGCGCCTCGGTCGCTGCCCTGATGGGGGTGGCCTTGCTGATTGGCTACCGGCCTCACGCCACGTGGATGGGTTGGGTGGTCACTGTGGCGCTGCTTATGGCGACGCTCACGGCGTTCGCTGCCGTGGGGGTGGCCTGCGGCTTGGCGGCGAAGACCGACGAGGGCGCGATCATGTTCATGTACCCGCTCATGGGGTTGCTGTTCGTGTCTTCGGGCTTCGCTCCGACCTCGACGATGCCGGTCCCGCTGCGGTCTTTCGCGGACCATCAGCCCATGACGCCGCTGATCAACGCGATCCGGGGAGCGCAGTTGGGCCACGTGGACGCGGGCGCGACCTGGGTCGCGCTCGCCTGGCTGGTGGGGTTCATCGTGGTGTTCTCGGCGCTCGCGACGGCGGCCGGGCGGCATCGGCGGGCCTGAGACAGACGGGTGGGCGCCCGGCAAACTGGGCCGCACATCCGCCAAAGGGGGGCGAACGACGGCGGTGGACACGAAGTCCGAGGCCGAGCGGCAGCGCCGCCTCGACGAGGCCATCCATTCCCGTGAGATGGAGGGGGCGGACCGTCTGGTTACGGCACCAGGAGGTGGAGGGGGCAGGTGACCGTGTGGTCGTCGATGGTGGCGACGGTTCCGGTGCCCGTGAGCACCAGCGTGAAGGACGGGGCACCCATGGCGGCGGGATCGACTTGGTCCACCGCCGCACCGAGGGAGCGAGCTGCCTTGGCCACTGCCAAGCCGCCGAGCTTGACTTCAACCGCTCCCCAGCGGCCGTCGGGCAGGGTCAGTACAGCGTCAGCTTCGTGCCCGTTGGAGTCGCGGTAGTAGCGGACCTGGGCCCCGAGCGGTGCGGCGAGCACGGCGAGGTCGTGGATGGCGGCGGCTTCGAACACCATGCCCGCTACCGCAAGATCGCCGAGCAGCGTCGCGGAACTGCCGCCCATCGCTACCACGGTGAGCGCCGGATCGGCCAGGTAGCACTTGCCTGTCCGGCGCAGGCGGGCTCGGGATCTCAGCCGGGGAGTCCATGCCGGGAGGGTCTCCACCACGAAGAGTCTGGCCAAGAGGCGGACGTAACCGGCGACGGTTTCGGCGTTGATCCCTGGTGCAACAGACTGCAGATCTGAGGCGAGGGTCACGTAGGAGACCCCGGCGCCGGGAGAGCGGGCTATCGCCGCGATCAAGTGCCCGATGACGGCAGGGTCCCGTTTGAACGCGGCTAGTCGAGGCAGATCGGATCGCGCGACATCGTCGATGTAGGCGCGAAGCATCATCAAGGCCTCGGTCCACGCTAGATCACTCAACGCCGGAAACCCGGACGTGAGCAACTGCGTGACCACATCACTCAGGCCGATGGCCTCGTGTCCAGCGACTGGTCGCTCGCCCGCGAACAGCTTCGCCAAGCTCACCGTGCCCACCTGTCCGGGGTTTGTCCGCTCGTACCACGCCATGGTCCGCAGGCGTAAACGGAGGAATCGCCCAGCGCCGGTGTGGCGGGTGACGTCATCGGCGGGGACGGCAGAGCCGCTGAGGATGAAGCGCCCCCGGTGCTCACCGGCATCGGCGGCCCGTCGCACCAGGTTCCACAACTCGGGCGCGAGCTGCCATTCGTCGAGCAGCCGGGGCTGCGCGCCATGCAACAGGGATTCTGGCTCGATTTCGCGTGCTGCCTGAGCCTGCGGTGTGTCCAGGAAGACGTAGGAGCTCGCCGCGTTCAGCCCGGTCATGGTCTTGCCGCAGGCGCGTGGGCCTTCGATTAGCACCGCCGCGGCCGCGTGAAGTGCCGCGTTCAGCGGGCCGTCGATGACGCGCGGCCGGTATCGCCGCTGGACAACCTCCCATGTATCCATGGCTGCACTCTATCGTCTAGGCCGAGGATTGCAGATGCTCGAAGCCGAGGATTGGGGGGCTGCTAAGCCAGGGATCGCAGATTGGCTGGTCAAAGCCGTTCGCGAGCGGCTTCACGTTGCCCATAGTGCCGGACTTCGGTGGCGGGCACCAGGTCCGGTCTTGTCGCTGGAAATGCCAGCGGCCCCTCAGCGGTTGTCACGCCTCGTGCACGGCGACGAGCAGCAGGTCATACCAGGAATGCAGGACGATCGGAACGACGATGTTGCGGCTCTTCGCGAATAGCCACGCCAGCAGCGCGCCGAAGAACACGAGCCCCGCCGGTGCCTGAATCACGGCGAAGCCCTCCATGCGGTGCGGGTTCTCGATCCATGCCGGAACATGAATCAGCGCAAACAGCACCCCATTCGCGAGGTAGCCCTTCCATGTGCCCCAGTTGGGCATGGCGTTCGCCAGCCAGCCCCGGAACACCAGTTCTTCCTGCAGACCCACAAACAGGCACCGCACGATGCCGATCAGCGGGAACGCGAGACGGAACCCCTCCGCTGGCCGGTCCACCCAAAGCGTCAAGGCGACCCACACCGTGAAGACGGCGAACACGAGTAGCGTCGGAGCCCACTTCACCGGTGAGGTGAGCATGTCCCGTGGCGAGGCCGGCAGCGTCGGCGCAAACTTGGCAATCAGGACCACGGCGGGAGCCACCCAGATCAGGGTCTTGACGACGATGATGTGCGCCAAGGCTCCGGCATCGGCGCCGAGCCAGCCCACAAGCGCCGGACCCACCAGCAACTCGACCAGCGTCCACATCGCGTAGAACACCAGCAGGTAGGTGGCCCACACGCGGGTTGGGGCGCCGCGCCTGCCCTGACCGCGATCTTGCACGGCTCAACTCTATGAGGGGCTCTCCGTCATTGGTGGGACTCGACGCCCCGACGATGCGAGAATTCCCCACACGGATATCGTTGGGGGCAGCGCCCTAGTGACCGTGATCACGTGGGGGCGTGCGACCGTGGCCGGCCGATGAGGCCGGCTGGCGCGAGTGTATCGACATTGGCAACGTGGATGGAGGGCTTCGCCGTGACGTTCTGGGATCTCTGTGCCCCGTTCTACGACCGGGCGGAGCGGGCGAACGCGGTGGCACATGAGGGCATGCTCCGGTGTGTTCGAGACCTGACCCCACGTGGTGCAACAGTGTTCGAGGCCGCCGCCGGGACAGGGGCCATCAGCCTCGCTGTCGCCGACAAAGCAGAACGTGTCCTCAGTACGGACCTGTCGAAACAAATGCTCGCTGTGGCCCGGAAGAAGGCGCAGCGCAAAGGACTGACCAATATCACCTTCGACCAGCGAGACATTTTCGATACCGGTGAACCGGATACAACCTACGATGTCGTGGTCGCCGCGCAGGTGCTTCACCTGATCGATAAGCCTGACCAGGCGGCTGCCGAGTTGACACGCATTTCTCGCGGCGTTGTTATCGCGCCCGTCTGCCTACTCAAAGGTCTCAAGGGCCTGTTCGTCAGGCCGACGGTGGGGGTTTGGCGGATGTTGGGCTTTGCCCCGAGGCGTGAGTTCGATGCCGACGGATACCTGGCGTTCCTTCGCGAGATCGGTTTGCCGCCAGACAGCTTCGAGGTGATCGACGGCGCCATGCCACTTGCCGTACCGGTATCAAGACTGGACCGGTGATACGGCCGGATGCTGCGGTCCGGACTAGGACTTCCGCTGCTGTCACCTGCCCGCCCAGAGGGGGCATTGGGTCTGCCCTGGAAGACTCGCAAGAGCCGATAAGCGAACTGTTATCGCTGTTGGCGGCGGGATCTTGGCTCGGTGAGGGGTGGTTCGTAGGGTGGGTTGATCTTGGCTGGCTGATGGGGTTGGCCGATGTGGCCGGCCGGCCTGGCCGGTCCGGCACTCGGAGGAAACCATGACCCGAATCACCAGCACGTTCGGCGGCCAGGGCGGCCCAGCGGCATCGTCCACCTGTGTGGCGCGATCTCCAGGAAGCGGCGGGCGTCTGGTGACAGTGGTGGCGACGGTCGCGCTGGTGTGGGCGGGACTGCTCGCGGTGCCTGTCCCAGCGCACGGGGCTGACGACGTGTTTGCCATTTCGGGTGGTAGCGGCGGGGGTGGTGGCGCTGGCCGTGGGGGTGGGGGCGACGCTCGCGGCGGCAGGGCGTCGGGAGCGGCTGGTGGTGGCGGCGGCATCGGAGGGTATGGCGCTTGGGGTGCCGGCAACGCCGGGGGCGGTGGCGGGGCCAGCCGGATCGAAGACGGCGGCACATTCGATCCGGTCCGCAGTGGCGGTGACGCCGTGGCGGCTACCCCGGGCCTGGGCGGAACACCCGTGAAATCGGGAGAGACCGCCGGCGCGGACGGTTCCGCGGCCAGCGGGGACGTGGGCGGGGCGGGCGGCGGTGGCGCGAGTGTCGCGAACTATGCCTCCGCGATGTCGTTCGAGCACGCGCTGGTCTATGGCGGGAATGGTGGGCGGGGCGGGCAGGGTGGCACAGCCGATGGCGCCGATGGCGGTCACGGCGGCGACGGCGGTTCGGTCGATGTGACCTGGGGGGAAGGCGGCGTCGTCGCCGGAGAGCTGGCCGTTGTCAGCGGTCAGGGTGGTGGTGGCGCGAGAGACAGCGTGGGCAGCGGCACCAGTGGTACCGGGGGAGTGGGTGGTGACGCGAGGCTCACCGTGGCTGGTTCCCTGGTGGCCGATACCGTATATGTCTTCAACGGCGGGAACGGCGATGTGGATGGGTACGGCGGGCAGAATCCTGGCGCAGGTGGGGACGTGAGTTTGGTTGCGGACAGCCTTGCTGCGCCCATGATTCAGGTGATGCAGAA
>JAISBQ010000066.1 GCA_031266115.1 Bifidobacteriaceae bacterium | reverse complement strand
CACGGTTGCCACCGGATCGCAGGCCACGATCGGGGTGTCGGAAACGTACCGAAAACGCGTCGCAACAAATCTCGGTACGTTTCGGACCAGTCCACGCCACCTGGACCATCCAGACTGGGTTCGACCCCGAGCGTCGGGCGGCCTGTGGCCCGGCAGCGCTGGTGTCCACACCACCGTTGGCGGGAACACCCGACGATGACGTCACATCACGGGGATACTCGACCAGCCCTCGACAATAGCCCTCCCCATCAGCCCATCGAACCCGGGTGCCGTGTCCGGCGGGCGGCCGTGCTTGAGCGGGAGTCGTGTGATCATGGTCCGCAACTTCGCCCGAGCCCGCCCGAACATGGCCTCGACCCTACGGCCTTAGACTGGGCGCTCGTGGCGCTCACCATCGGCATCGTCGGTCTCCCCAACGTCGGCAAGTCCACCCTGTTCAACGCCCTGACCGGCAACCAGGTACTGGCCGAGAATTATCCCTTCGCCACCATCGAACCCAACGTGGGCGTGGTGCCGCTTCCAGACGTTCGTCTCGGGGTGCTGGCGGCGATGTTCGATTCGGTCAAGATCGTGCCCGCGACTGTCTCCTTCGTCGACATCGCGGGGATCGTTCGCGGGGCCAGCGAGGGTGAGGGACTCGGCAACCAGTTTCTCGCCAACATCCGCGAGGCGGACGCTATCTGCCAGGTGATCCGTGGCTTTGCCGATCCGGATGTGGTGCATGTTGACGGCGCGGTCGATCCGGCATCGGACATCGAGACCATCAACACCGAACTGATTCTTGCCGACCTACAGACGCTGGATAAGGCCATTCCTCGCCTCGATAAGGAGGCGAAGATCAAGCGGGGGCGTCCCGGGGAACTGGCCGCGGCGGTTGCCGCGAGAGAAACCCTCGATGCAGGGGTCACACTCTTCGCCGCGGCTACATCTGGTCGGATCGACCTCGCGCCACTGCGCGAACTGTCTCTCATGACGGCCAAGCCCTTCCTCTACGTCGTCAACGCCGATGACGCACTACTTGTCGACACTGTCCGGCGGGCTGAATTGGAGGCGCTCGTGGCTCCTGCGGAGGCGATCTTCATGGACGCCAAGTTTGAGGCGGAACTGGCCGAACTGGATGAGGCGGATGCAGCCGATCTCTTGGCCGAATCCGGTCAGGCTGAACCAGGCCTCAACCACCTGGCCAGGGTCGGTTTCGCCACCCTCGGCCTGCAGACCTTTCTCACGGCAGGCCCGAAGGAATCGCGGGCGTGGACCATCCGCCGCGGATGGACCGCCCCTCAGGCGGCCGGGGTTATCCACACGGATTTCGAGCGAGGCTTCATCAAGGCCGAGGTAGTCGGCTACGACGATCTGGTGGACCTGGGAGGCATGCCTGAAGCCCGCGCGGCAGGAAAGCTGCGAATCGAAGGTAAGGACTATGTCATGGCCGATGGCGACGTGGTGGAGTTCCGAGCCAACACAACGTCGCAGCCGAAGAGGTAGGCCTCAGTGGCGGATGCCCGCGCAAGGCGTCGACCAACAGGCCAAGGAGGTATCACTGGGGTACCACCTGCCAATGGCTATGACACTCAGGTTTCCGGGGCGCCTGGAGGCGGGCTTGCGGGCGGCGTCGAGCCGCTCGGGGCGGCCCCAATCAGAAATCATTGCCGAGGCTGTTGAACGGTTCCTGGACGCATCCCCACCGCTGCCGCGTGTCTCGGTGACCTCGTACGTGCCCGTTCCGGAGCGGTTGCGGATCATCACGCCGGGCGCATCCGTTGACGAACTATTGGGGGACCTTCGCGAGGACCGGTTCTGATGCGTGTCTACGTGGACACCAGCGCTCTGCTGCGACGGGTGCTGGCGGCGGACACGCACG
This sequence comes from Bifidobacteriaceae bacterium, assembly GCA_031266115.1. Lineage (GTDB taxonomy): Bacteria > Actinomycetota > Actinomycetes > Actinomycetales > WQXJ01 > JAIRRT01. Next base: position 3,850 of record JAISBQ010000066.1, on the reverse strand, counting down.
ATTCCGCCGCGGAGCGCTACCTTGCCGAGCGCAACGCGGCGGGCGACACGCTGGAATCGTCCCTTCTGGCGCGGATCGAAACGGAGCGGGCGCTCCGGGCTCGTCGCCCGCCGGTCGGCTACGATCTGGCGGCCGCAGTGGATGCGACGCTCGCCGGACTAGGAATCGTTGCTTTGACCGAAGATGTCGCCAAGACGGCCGCTTCCATCGGGCCCGATGCCTTGCGTTCCCTCGACGCCATCCACGTCGCCACTGCCAAGCTGGACGAGGTGGATGCGTTCGTCACCGATGACATGCGGCAGGCCGCGGCTGCCACCGCGAACGGCGTGGCTGTGGTCATGCCGGGAACATGAGCGGCGTTCGCGATCACCGGTGCGGGCGATGTGGTCGAGTTCCGCTTCACTTGGCCGCCTCAGGGCGTATCCATGCGATGCTGGGAAATCGGGCGAAGTCAGAGTCGAACGAGCAGACACCCACCCCGTATTCGAGGGCTAACGCGGCCAGATGTGCGTCCGGCACCAGGCCCGCCGACGGCGCGGTGCGGGCAGCGATCGGCTCGACGCATCTCGACCGCGCCGTTACGAAAGTCCGCCGGTCGAGACTTCCCCGCGCGCCTGCGAGTGGTCGCGCCACAATCAGCGTCGTTGGTAACCTGCCACGGCCCGTCATGGGTGCGCTGACGTGGCGGGGTGCGGCATTTCCGCCGCGTGGCTACTGTGCTCAAGGGGGACGGCGTGCGCTACTCGGGCCACCACAGAGTGTGTGCGACATTGTCGTGCGCTCGTGGTCTGGCTCTGCCGTGTCGTCGAATGCCCGAGCGCCGCTCATAGCTGTCGGGATCGCTCGGCGATGGGGGTTTCGCATACCTCCGACAAGTCCTGCAGTCTTGCCGCCTGTGAGATAGCACGGCGCCACCAGAATCCTCGAAGCCGCGTAGTCCGCCACCGTGACGCGGGCGCGCACCAGCCCTGACCTGCCGTTGACGCCGGTTGTGGGCACGCCGAATCCATCATGCGATGTATCACTATCAACGTGTATATCGACTCATTTGGGTCTCAACACGTCAATCGGCTCACTGACAAGCGTGAACGCTTGACGTTCGCCGGGGTCGTGTTTATCGACCCTTGCGGGTCTCAACACGTCAATCGGCTCACTGACAAGCGTGAACGCTTGACGTTCGCCTCAATCGTGTTTACCAAGAAGAATAGGAAACCTTTCTCTATGAATACCAAGAATCCCCGCCGGTTGATTGGCCTTGCGACGGTGGCGGCCGTTGCTTCCGGGCTGATCGCCGCCGTTTCCCTTGCCCCAGTTTCTGCCGCGCCCGCCGCCGATGACGTCCTCGTCCTGACCATCGAAGCGGGCAGTTTGTCGCCGAATGAGTTCGCTGACGCGCTCGCCGGCGCGGATGTCGTGGCCACCGCCGGTTCCCAGGTGACACTCCTGGCCGATGGCGTCACCGCCCTCGCGCTCGGGGCCGCCGGCGCCAGGGTGGTCTCGTCGATCACCTACGGCGAGTACATCGCGGGCGCCACGCCTACGACATCGAACCGCCGGGCACACGCGGCCGGCGTTGACTACCCTGTTCCGTCTCGACTGGGCGACAAGGAGTATGCGACCTTCTACGGCGGATACCGCACCCTCGCCGCTCACGAGGAATTCCTTGCCGATGTCGCGGGCGCCTACCCGGAACTCGCTCAACTGGTTGATTTCGGAAACTCCTGGAAGAAAATCCAAAATCCCAGCCAGGGTCACGATCTGTTGGCGTTGCGCATCACTAAGGGTGCCGACGCGGACGGTGACTGGGAGGATCACTCCAATGGCAAGCCGCGCTTTGTGCTCTACGCCCAGGCCCATGCTCGAGAAATCATTGGATCGGAGCTGTCCTGGCGTTTCATCGAATGGCTGATCGATGACTATGGTTCCGACCCACAGGTCACGGACCTGCTCGATACCACCGAGGTTTGGGTGGTACCACACGGCAATCCGGACGCTGTCGAGCTGGTCGAGGAGGGTCTGAGCGCCCCCGACCTGCGCTATAGCGCCGCCGGCGACGCGAATCCCGTCAACACGTCCACCGCGTGGCAGCGCAAGAACCTCAACGATTCCGCCTACACGCGGACCTCCACCAGCTGGTCCAGCTCGCAGCCTGGCATTGATCTGAACCGCAACTTCTCCACCGCTTGGGGCGGGGCGTCCACGTCCTCCACTCCGTCATCGTTGACCTACAAAGGCACGGCACCGTTCTCTGAACCGGAAGCCCGCTACGAGGCTGAGCTGTTGACCAAGTTGTGGGGCACGTTCACGGTGGGCACCACCATCCCGGCGCCGGAGACGAGGCAAGGTGTCTACGTTAACCTTCACTCCGCTGCTGGATTGGTAGTCCAGCCGTACGCCTACGACTGGCGTGCCACGATTCCAAACCAAGAGGCGATCAACGACTTGGGCTTCCGCCAGACCTACCTCAACGGCTACATCACCGGCAAGGCCGGCGAGATCCTGTATGACAACGCCGGGAACGACATCGACTGGATCTACGACCAACTCGGCATCCCCGCGTACACCTGGGAGCTGGGTTCGAGCGCCACGGGCAGCTTCTTCCCCAGCTACACGCGCGTGCCGACCTTCTGGGCGGAGCAAGGCCCGGCCCTGCTGTATGCGGCCAGGGCGGCCGCGGCGCCATACACCACGCCGCGAGGCCCGTCGATCATCAACGCTGTGGCTGGTCACGATGGGTCCGGCGCGGTGGCGATCACGGGCACGGCCAGCGATGACACGTTTGGGCCGAACCCCGCGGCCGCCCCCCACCGGCCCACGGCAGACAACGTCGTGGCGGCCGAGGCGATCATCGGTGATGTCGCCGCGCCCCTCGCGGGCCCTGTCGACCTGACCGTAGTCACCGAAGGCCAGACTGTCGCGTTCAATGGCGCCGTCCCGGTGGCGGATGCTGTCGCGGCCGAGCGTCAGAAGGTCCAGGTCAGGGCGCAAGACGCCGACGGCTTCTGGGGTCCGTGGACCACGGTGTTCCTCGCCGCTCGGGCCGCGACGCCGGGCGTGGGCTACGAGAACATCCTGCTCACCGTGCAGCCGGGGGTTCTCAGTCTGGAAGTTCCGCTGGATAACGCGGTGGAACTCGATCCGGTGACGTCGACCGGCTCGGACCAGACCACTACCGGTGAGTTGGCCGCGGTGACGGTGACCAACGGCCGAGGAAGCACGGCCGGGTGGACGCTGTCCGGCCAAGCCACCGATTTCACCGGTGACAACAACACCATCCTTCCTGGCGTGAACCTTGGGTGGGCCCCCAGTGCGGCCGTGGTGCCCGACTCATACACGCCACCCGCGGGGCAGCCGGCGTCGATCGTGAACGCCGGTGCCACGGTGGCGCCCCGTGCTAACAACCAGGGCCTTACGCGGTCGCGCACTCTCGCGAGCGCTCCGGCCAATCAATCGGCTGGCCAGTTCACGGCCGGTGGTGTCGTGACGCTCGGCGTGCCGGGCGCCACCAGGGCGGGCACCTATTCGAGCATCCTCACGCTCACACTCCAGTAGCCCTCCACCGTGGCCCGCCGCGGCGGGCCAGACCGCCGAGTTTCAGGTTTGAGGGGTAGAAACGCCTGTTTGGCGCCTCAAACCTGAAACGCACCACCCAAGGCAAAACCCCCCGCGAAGCCCGACGCTGCCTCAAACGCCACATCACCCGCCAACTCCACCGCCAACTCACCCACATCCTGGGGTTGCCCCCGAAATCAGGACAGTGACTTGGTTGGATCCTGGGAGGATCTGGCCGGGGAGGACGTGTTCTGTGGCTTCGTTGAAGCGGAGGGTTTACACCTCTGAGTACAGGGTT
>JAISBQ010000050.1 GCA_031266115.1 Bifidobacteriaceae bacterium | reverse complement strand
TCGACAGGGTTCGCATCGCGGCGGCCTTGGCGGCGTCGTTGACCGATCTTCCCGGCGTGGGGAGCGTCGAGGTCCGGTGCCGAGGCGAATTGTGGTCTGTCCCGCCGGCAGCGGGGCCGTCCATCGTGGAGCGTCGAAGCGCGTCGACGGTCTACGCGATTGAGCGGACCGAGACCGAGTACGACCCTCTCGTCCTCGTGGATGGCGCCCGGACCGAGATGGTGACGGGGTTCGACTCGGCGAGTGTCGGTGCCTTGCAGACCTTGACCGTCGCGGGGGACGGCGAGGTGCTCGCCGGCCTCGATGCCGATCGTCGCGTCGTCGTCGTTCGCCGCGATGAGGAACCTGGGACCGTGGCAGCGGATGATTCGGGCGGTGTGGCTCCCGCCTTCGACACCACCGGTCGGCTGTGGTTCGCGGTGGGCGCACCCGATGGCGGTGAGGGGGCGGGCGACACCATCGCTTCGGCGTCGGGCGTGGGAGCCGTGGCGTCCGTCGAGGCGCCATGGCTTGCCGACGAGGACCTCCTCGCGGTGGCTCCTGCTCCGGATGCCGTGCGCATGCTGGTGATCTCCCAGGAGGATACGGGCGTCGTCCGCGCGCGGCTGGCGGCCGTGGAACGCGATCCGTGGGGTGTACCCGTGGCTCTGGGCGCGCCGATCCTGATCGCGACCTTGGCTGGGCCGCCGGTGGGGGTGGCGTGGGTGGACCAGGTGACCGTGGCACTTCTGGCTCCCGAGGCTGGCACACTCACACCTCAGGTGCTTATCGCCGGGGGCTTGACCACCCAGTGGCGCACCCCGAGCGGCGCGGGCGACCTCGTGGGGATCGCGGCGGGTCCGACGGTGTCGGACTTGGTGATTGTGACCGAGACCGGTGATGTGTTCGCGAGAATCGGTGCCCGGTGGGAGCCACGTGCCACTGGTGTGCGCGTGGTGGCCTATCCCGCGTAGCCCTGCCCCACGACGGCGCGGGCGCGAGCGTCGTTATCCACAGTCCGTCCGGTACACCCGAGGGTGATGCGCAAGGGTTGGCGGCGTGGGATATTGCCGGGAGCCTCGTGGACCTGGTGGTGCCGCGCGAGTGCGCCGGGTGCGCGGCGCCCGGCGCCAGTCTTTGCCCGGATTGCTGGGCCGCTTTCGCCGGTCCTGTGCGCCGCCTGGAGGCTGGTGCGCCCCGCCTGATCCCCGCCGATGGCGGCCCGCCCTTGCCCGTGTGGGCGTCCACGGTGTACGCCGGAGGGTCGCGGGAGGCGATCGGCGCGTGGAAGCGGCGGGGACGCGTCGATCTGACGCCGGCATTCGCCGGTCGTCTTGCCGCCATCGGACGCGAGATCGCCCCTGCGGTCTGCACGCTGGGCCTGAGTGGGGTGTGTGCGGTTCCGATTCCCTCAAGGATGGTGAGTCGTCTGCGCCGGGGCGGGCGATTGACCGAACAGCTCGCAGCCGGCCTGGTGCGGGGTTTGAGGACCGGAGGTCTGGACGCCATCGTCACATCGTGCTTGGTCCGCACGCCTGGCGCTCGCGACCAGGTGGGTCTAGGTGGCAGGGCGCGGTCGGCGAACCGCGAAGGAGCGACCCAGGTGTGGAGCCTTCGCGGAGTCGGCCGTGGGATGGCGGCAATCATGGTCGATGACGTCGTCACCACGGGGGCGTCCCTGCTCGACGCGGAACGCGCGCTCGCCGCGGCTGGAGTGGGAGCCCTCGGGGCCGCCGTGCTCGCGGCCTCGCCTCCATCCGGTCAAGGCGAGCGGCATCGCGATGGTGGGTACAAGGGCCCCGGCTCGCGCCCGCCCATCGGCTAGGTTAGGGGGACACCACCAGGAGGTTGCCATGGAGATCATTGTCTCTGGTCATCACACGGAAGTCCCGACGCGTTTTCGCAGCCACGTCGAGGCGAAGCTCGCCAAGTTGGTCCAGTATGACTCGCGTGTGCAACGTGTCGATGTGGAGGTCATCCACGAATCGAATCCCCGCCAATCCGGGACGGCCGAGCGCGTAGAGATCACGGTGTACGGCAAGGGACCGGTCATCAGAGCGGAGGCCTCGGCGCCCGACAGGTATGCCGCTCTGGACGCGGTCATCCCCAAGCTCGTCGAGCAGGCACGCCGGGCGCATTCGCGGCGAAAGAACCGCCGGATGGGCCGCAGCCACGCGCATATTCCACCGGACCTGGCTGTGTGGGCCGATCCGATTCCTGTCCCCGCGTCCCCAGCGCCACCGGCCCTGGATGCGCCCGCCGATGGCGAGGCGCGCCCAGGCGCGACACCGATGGCCGAGCCGGTGGAAATCCCGCTGGGCGATTCCCCTGTCGTGATCCGCGAGAAGACCCACGTCGCCTCGCCGATGACCGTGGAAGATGCCGTCTACCAGATGGAATTGGTGGGCCATCCGTTCTTCTTGTTTGTCGACGCGGACAGCGGCCTGCCGTCGGTTCTGTACCACCGCCACGGCTGGACCTACGGCGTGATCCGTGTGGAAGCGCCCGTGGTCGCGTGACGGACGCGCGGCCCAAGGCGGCGGCGAAGGGGGAGTGGGCACGGAAGGCCTACCATGGGATGCGGCCTTGCGGGGCCGGCCGTTGATGCGAGGCACCGGCGGTGTGCCGTCGCATCGGGAGATTGGGAGAACCACGTGGTCGCTATCCTTGACAAGTTGCTTCGCGCCGGCGAGGGCCGTGTCCTTCGCAAGCTAGCCGCCATCGTCACCGATGTCGGTGCCCTTGAGCAGGTGTACGAGGCTATGGACCACGCCGAACTCATTGAGGAGACAGAACGCTTCAAGGAGCGCTACGCGGGCGGGGAGAGCCTCGATTCGATCATGCCTGAGGCGTTCGCGGTGGTCAGGGAGGCGGCAAAGCGGACGCTCGGGCAACGGCACTTCGATGTTCAGATCATGGGCGGGGCGGCGTTGCATCAGGGCAATATCGCCGAGATGAAGACCGGTGAGGGCAAGACCCTAGTGGCCACGCTGCCTGCGTATCTCAACGCGCTGTCCGGCAAGGGCGTCCACGTGGTGACGGTCAACGACTATCTGGCTTCGTATCAGAGCGAGCTGATGGGCCGGGTCTTCCGGTATCTGGGGCTGAGCGTGGGCTGCATCCTCGTGGGGCAGACGCCCGCCGAGCGTCGGGTCCAGTACGCCGCCGACATCACGTACGGCACCAACAACGAATTCGGCTTCGACTATCTGCGGGACAACATGGCGTGGACCGAGGACGAGTTGGTTCAGCGTGGCCACAACTTCGTGATCGTGGACGAGGTCGATTCGATCCTCGTGGACGAGGCTCGCACCCCGCTGATCATCTCCGGACCCGCGTCGGGCGAGGCCAACAAGTGGTACACCGAATTCGCCCGGATCGCGCGGCAATTGACACGGGAGACGGACTACGAGGTGGACGAGAAGAAGCGGACCGTTGGCGTGCTGGAACCCGGCATCGAACGCGTCGAAGACCTTCTCGGCATCGAGAACCTCTACGAGTCCCTCAACACACCGTTGATCGGCTTCCTGAACAACGCGATCCGCGCGAAGGAACTGTTCAAACGGGACAAGGATTACGTGGTGCTTCACGGCGAGGTGCTGATCGTCGATGAGCACACCGGACGCGTGCTGCCCGGACGTCGGTACAACGAGGGGATGCATCAGGCGATTGAGGCCAAGGAGGGTGTTGAGATCAAGGCCGAGAACCAGACCCTGGCCACGATCACGTTGCAAAACTACTTCCGCCTCTACTCGACGCTATCCGGCATGACCGGTACCGCCGCCACCGAGGCCAACGAGTTCATGAGCACCTACAAGATTGGCGTGGTGCCCATCCCCACCAACATGCCGATGATCCGCGCCGACCAGACCGACGTGGTGTACAAGACCGAGGCCGGCAAGTTCGATGCCGTGGTCGAGGATATTGTGGCCCGCCATCGCGCGGGTCAACCGATCCTCGTCGGCACCACATCGGTGGAGAAGAGCGAATACCTGTCCACGCTGCTGCGTAAGGCGGGAGTGCCCCACGAGGTTCTCAACGCCAAACAGCACGCGCGTGAGGCCGCCATCGTCGCTCAAGCGGGGCGCAAGGGTGCTGTCACCGTGGCGACCAACATGGCGGGGCGCGGCACCGACATCATGCTCGGTGGTAACGCCGAATTCATGGCTGTCCAGGCGCTCGCCGCCGAGGGGCTGGATTCCGCCGAGAATCCCGACGAATACGAGGCGGCGTGGCCGCAAGCGTTGAGTGAGGCGAAGGAATCGGTGGCGGCCGAGCACGACGAGGTTGTCTCACTCGGAGGCCTGTACGTGCTCGGGACCGAACGCCACGAATCGCGGCGGATCGACAACCAGTTGCGCGGCCGCTCAGGACGCCAGGGCGATCCGGGAGAATCGCGGTTCTACCTCTCGCTCCAAGACGATCTGATGCGGCTGTTCAACTCGGCGCTGACCGAACGGGTGATGAACTCCGTCTCCTTCCCCGAGGATGTGCCGCTCGAATCGAAGATGGTCACGCGCGGAATTGCCTCGGCCCAGTCTCAGGTGGAGGCGAGGAACTTCGAGATTCGCAAGAACGTGCTCAAGTATGACGATGTCATGTCCCGGCAACGCACGGTGGTCTACGACGAGCGGCGACGGATTCTCCACGGCGCCGACCTCGCCGATCAAATCCAACGTTTCATCGCCGATGTCGTCGATGCCTGTGTCGCGCAGGCCACCGCCGATCCGACTCCCGAGGACTGGAACCTCGACGCGTTGTGGGCCTCGTTGCGCGAGATCTTCCCTGCCTCCATCACTCCTGACGACGTGATCGAGGAGGTCGGAGGTCTGCCGGTCCTGACGCCGCAGGTGCTCAAGCGCGAACTGTTGGCCGACGCCGAGTTGGCCTATTCGCATCGGGAGGAGCAGTTGACCGCGGATGTCGTCAGGCAGGTGGAACGGCGCGTACTGTTGTCGGTCCTGGACCGCAAGTGGCGCGAACACCTATATGAGATGGATTACCTCAAGGAGGGAATCGGCCTGCGGGGTATGGCCCAGCGCGATCCGCTGGTCGAATACCAACGAGAGGGCTACCAGCTCTTCCAGGCGATGAACGAGGCGATCAAGGAGGAGACGGTCGGCTACCTGTTCAACCTTCAGATCAACGTCGACCCCGGCGACGAGGACGACGACAACCAGGTGGACGTGGCTGAGGCCGATGAGGACGAATTCGCTGTCACGCTTCAGGCGGCGCCTGCACCGTCTCAGGCCTCGGTGACATCGCCGTTGGCTGCGGCCACTGCGAAGGCTGCTGCCGCCAAACAGGCCAAACAATCCAAGGCCAGCGGCAAGGAGCCCGACCCATCGGCGGCGCCTGCGGCGTCGGGGGCTGGGGCCGTGCGCGGCGGGACCAAGCGTCTCGACGAATCGAGTCTCGGCCCGCGACCGCGGGCCGTACCACTGCAGTACTCCGCGCCCTCTGAGACCGGCGATGGGACCACCACGACGGCCGGTGCGGCATTCGCGAGGTCGGGTGGGCGGCGCGCCGCCGCGGGGTCGGCGCCGCCGGATGATCCCGCGGCTGACGGCCTGAGCTTCCCCGGGACTGCGCGAAATGCGCAGTGCCCGTGTGGCTCAGGTAAGAAATACAAGCTGTGCCACGGCAGGAACGAGGGGTCCTAGGGGCCGCGGCGCGACACGGTGTTGCGCGCCGATGAGCGCCGCCGTCGGCGGGCCACGGCGATCGCTACCGTGATTGCGGCCGCTACGCCGGCGCCGCCCAAGAGCCACGGTGACCG